>JBBSAT010000005.1:0-68561 GCA_038252025.1 Polyangiales bacterium
CGTTCTTGCTGAGCCGATCAAGACGCTCGGCGAGCACACGGCGACCATCAAGCTCGGCTATGATGTCGCCGCGACCATCAAGGTCATCGTCGCAAAGTTGGAGGCGTAGGAGAGAGCAGGCTCCGGCTTGCTTCGCCTACGAGTTCCGGGAACGGGCGGCCCTTCGGGGTCGCCCGTTTCGCTATCCGTCGCGAGGTCTGGTGCAGACCTCGCCCCGCCCGGCAAAGCCGGATCGGGGCCCCACTCCAACTCCGCCTCGTCGCTGCGTTCGCTACGTACGCTCCCGTCGCTGCGCTCCTTCGCTCCCTCGCTCTCTTCGCTCCTCGCGAGGTACACGCGTCGCGACCCGCGGCTGCGCCGCCTGACCGGGCAGTCGGGCTGTCTCGCTTGGAGCGATCCCACCAGCGTCCGGCTAGGCTGGGCGCGCGCGTCCCGAGTACGGTGCGCGTCGTCCGCCTAGGGTGCGCGTCGCCCGCGTGACGTTCGCGCCGGGCCTCTCGAGCTGCGGGGCTGGGTCAGCGGATCGTGATCGAGGGGCCGCGGGGGCCGAAGAGCCAGTCGGCGATCTTTGCCAGCCATGCGCTCTCGGGGGTGCGGTCCAGGACCAGCGGGGAGCCGGTCTTGGCGGCCTCCAGCAGTGCCTGCATCGCCGGGTCGGTGGCACCGCGCGCCTCGAGGACTGCGCGGATGGCTGCGAACGCAGGGAGCGCGTCGGACTCGGCGACGCGCATCGCGATCTGGCCCTCGAGCTCCGGGTCGGTCGAGAGCGGGGTCTCGTGCTCGTGCCCTGGACCGAGCGCGTTGATCGCCGCGAGCACGCGCTCCGTGCGCTCCTTGTAGGGGAGCGCCGAGAGGGTCTCCGGGAGGATCGGCGAGCCGAGGTAGTAGTCCTGCCGGCCCATGCCGACCGGGTACTCGAGCCTCGCGTCGAGCTCCTTGCGGGGCAGTCCGCCCACGAAGCGCACGGGCACGATCGGGCAGCCGAGCGTGAGCGCCATATCGACGAACACGCCGCTCATCTTGCTGATGGGCAGCGCGCAGGAGAGCGAGCGCGTGCCCTCGACGTGGATCATGACGTTCTTGCCCGAGCGGACGCCGTCGTCTCCGTCCTTCATCATCGCGGCGAGCTCCGAGAGGATGCTCGGCAGCGAAGAAGGATCGTTCCGATCGAAGTACGCGATGACGCGCGGATCGCTCAGCCCCGGATAGCCGAAGCCGTGGAGGATGAGCTTGCCGAGCCAGGTGTCGCGGTGCTCCTTCTTCGCGAGCGTGAGCGTCGAGGTGCCCGTGAGCGCCGAGGCGACGATGCCGAAGAGCAGCGACTCGATGCCGACCTGGTGGTTGCCGAGGAAGAGCACGCTCTTGCCGTGGATCTTCTCGAGGCCGGCGGGATCGACCACGCGGACGCGCCTGACGAAGCGCTCGATGAGCGAGAAGTAGAGGTCCTCGCCCGGCCAGGGCCCGGTCTCGAGGAAGGTGCGCCAGAAGAGCCGCACCGCGCCGAGATCGAGCGCGCGCGTGGCGCGGACGGTGAGCCCGCTCGGCGTGAGCGTCGTGGTGCCGGTGAAACCTGCCAGCGGCTCGTGCCTCGACCACGCCTTCCAGCGCTCGCGCGAGCCGCCCTCCGCGATGACCACCTCGGAAGGGTGAGAATCCGTGAGCTGCCCGACGTGATCCTGGACGGCGACCTGCCACGCGAGATCGCTGGGATCGGTGATGCCGCTCGGGATCCCGTAGACCGTCTGGATCGTTCCGGGCAGCCAGTTGCTGGCGACGAGGTCCGCGAGCTCGAGCGTGCTCTCGGTCTCGCCCGTGCGCGCGAGCGAGACGCCGCGGACGAAGCGGCGGTCTCGGAGGAACGCCTCGCGATCGAGCGGCGCCGCCATGCCGATGGGGCCCTTCGGGAGCAAGACCTCGACGAGCTCGAGCGATGCCCAGACGCGCGGGATCGCGGACTGGTCGACCGCGACGATCGAGACGCGCGCCTGGTCGTTCGCCGCGCTCATGAGCCGAGCCTCGACGCGGACGGCGCCCGTCGGGACCTCGCCGTGGAAGACGGCGTGCTCGATGCGGAACGGATACGCCGCGCGATCGCTCGGCAGTGCGTCGCTCCACGCGGAGAGCGCGCCGTGTGGAATGCCGTGCGTGCACGCGTCGAGGAGGACCTGGTGGAGCCGGCCGCGTGGCGCGCTCGTGACGCTCGCGTCGAGGCGCGCGGAGGAGCCGGCGGCGCCGACCTGAAGCGTCTGCAGCAGACGGAACGACGGGCCGTGGAACAGCTCCCCGCTCGCGTAGGGGTCCGGCACCGTGCGCGCGCGAGAGAGCACGGCAGGGGGCGGGGGCGCCGCGTCGGGCACACCGAGCCGCACGACGGCCTCGGCGGCGGGCTCGAAGCGAGAGAGCTGTGGGTTGCGCGCGTGCCGGAAGACCTCGAGCGTGACCGCCACGCGCTGCGGATCGGCGCCGCGGGTGACGCGCGTCCGGAGGCGCGTCGGCTCGGTCATCGTGATCCAGCGGAGGATCTGCAGGTGCTCGACCTCGGCGATGATGTCGCCCGTCTCGCGCTCGGCGGCCGCGTAGATCCGGTCCAGCATCGACATCGCCGGCAGCGCCGGGAGGACCCAGGTCGGGCAGTGATCGCGGAGCCAGGGCTCGCGCGCGGGATCGAGGATCTCCTCGGCCTTGGCCGTCTCGCTCGAAGAGGCCGCGAGCTTGGCGATCCCGCGGCCGTCGCGCCGCGGCGAGGGCTTGCCCGTCGGAGGCATGCCGTCGCCCGAGACGATGCGCATCGCGAGGCCCTTGCAGTCGTAGATGCGCTTTCCGTCCACCCAGAGCGACGCGTCCGCGACGGCGAGCACGCCGGCAGCGTCCTTCACGACCTCGGTGACCTCGAGCGTGCAGCCGATGGTGCGGTTCAGCGGGACGACCTGGCCGCGGTACTTCCAGACGTGCGGCGCTCCGTTCGCCACGGGCTCGAAGCGCGGCTGGTCGAGCCCCTCGGCGAGGCCCTTCTCCAGCATCGTGAGCTGGAGCAGCTGGCACATCGCTTCCACGCCGAGCGAGCCCGGCTGCACCGGATCCTGGAAGAAGTGCGCCTTGAAGAACCACTCGTTCGGATCGACGGTCTTCTCCGCGCGTGCCGTGCCGAGGCCCGCCTTGCCGCCCTCGGCGTCGAAGTGCGTGACGCGGTCGAGCATGAGGAGGAAGGGCGTCGCGAGGCGTGCGGTGCCCGAGGTGAGGTGATGCGGGCGCGAGCCGAGATCGATCGCGCCGCGCACCGCCGAGTCGTGGAGCGCCTTCTGCTCGGGCGAGACGGGCAGGCCGGCCTGGTTCTCGAACGCCGTCGTCGGGAAGAACCCGAACACGGTGTCGAGGCTGTAGACGAGGCGATCCTCGTCCGAGGGGAGGGTGCAGCGCACGTCGAAGCCGACGATGATCATCGTGCCCGCGCGCGAGACGCTCTTGAGCTTGGCGGAGGTGCGGAGCGTTCCGGCGTTCGGACCGACCTCGGAGTGAACGGTCGCCTTGCCGTCGAGGTTCCGGAAGAGGACGTCCTCCTCGGGAAGGAGCGCGCAGCCGACGTAGCTCGCCAGCCAGCCGCAGGGCTGGAGCGCGGCCTCCATCAGCACGCAGTACGGCATCGAGGGATGGCCGTTCTCGGAGAAGTACCAGGCCTCGGGCGGCACGTCGTAGTCGACGACCACGCTCGCGCCCGCCTTGGCCTCGCCCATCGGGCCCTGGACGTCGGCGATGCGGCTCATGAAGTGGTAGGGCGGGCCGGGGAGGCGCGCGACCTTCCGCGGTGAGTCGAAGCGCTCGTAGATCTTCCCGAACGCAGCGCTCGGCCGTCCCCACGCGCACGCGACGAGCGACGCGTAGTCGAACGGGAAGCCCTCGCTCGGCCCGTTCGGCGCGCGCGCGATGGCGGTGCCGGGGCGGTTCTGCGCGAGCTCGAGCGGCTCGTCACCGGGCGCGACGACGGGCGCGTCGGCCGCGATGAGGCGCGCGCGCCCTTCCATCGGCCAGTCGGGGACGAGCCGGATGCCCATGCGCCGCGCGTGGAAGGCGCCGAGCCCGTCGACGGTGCAGAGCAGATCCGCATACAGGATCGGCACGGGACCGTCGTGGAATTCCTCGACGAAGATCTCGTAGACGAGCTCCTTGCTCGTCGGCGTCACCTGACCGCGACAGAGCAGCTTGTAGGTCTCGTCGGGGATCGGCTCGAAGCGCCATCCGTCGCGCTCGAGCGTCACGCCCATCGCCGCGAGGTAGACGATCAGCGTCTGCATGCAGCCGTCGAACATCAGCGTGCCCGGCATGCACGGGTCGTTGTGGAAGTGGCCGGGGAAGAACCAGTCGTCCGCGTGGATCGCCTGAGTCGCCTTGAGGTATCCGCGCTTCCAGGGCCCGCCCTTCGGATCGATCACGTCGACGCGATCGAGCAAGAGCATGCGGCCCTGCTGGACGCTCGGCGTGCGGACGTGCGCGGCCGTGATCTCGAAGCCCTTGCCGAAGCAGAGGTCGGGTCGGCCCGCGCCGAGCGCGTCGAGGTCCTCGCGCGTGAGGCTCGTCTTCTCGAGGGCGACCTTCGGCGCATCGACGCGCGCCTTCTCGTCGATGGCCTGTGTCTCCGGCTTCCAGATGATCCCGGCCGACTCGTCGAGCTCCTGATACGTGAAGAACCCGGCCTGACCGTTACGGACGGTGAGCGCGGGCTCGCCGCCGATGCGGCAGTCGTAGTGGAAGAACATCAGGCGCACGTCGCCCTGGTTCGCGTGGCCGTCGAGGTGGATGTCGTAGGAGAGCGTCTCGCCGATCTTCGGCGGGCTGCGGTGGTAGGTGAGCTCGCAGCCGAGGAGGCGATAGGCGCGCTTGCCCTGGTTGAGGAAGTCGATGCCCATGTAGGAGACGAGGAAGAGATCGGCCTGGCCGCTCTCGATCCAGATCCCCGGCGGCATGCGGCCCTCGTGGAGGTACCAGGAGTCCTCCTTCACGTCGGTCTCGGTCCAGACGGTGCCCTTGCCGAGGACGCCCGGCGTGGCGTCGATGCCCGTGGCGCGATCGGCGAGGAGCATCGGCTCTCTCGGCATGCGCACCTGGATCGCGTGGCCGTCCTGCTGGACGAAGTCGGGACCGAAGATCTCGCTGAGCTTTCCGCCCGCGTGGATCTTGAGCGCCTCGCGATCGAACGACGGGCCCTTCGGAAGCGGCGCGAAGGGCGCGGGCGCGAGGCCCTTCTTGGCGCGGGTCGGGGAGAGGGCGATCGGCTGCGTGGGGAGGATGGGGCGGGGTGGGATCAGCGTCGCCGTGTGCGGCGTGGGGAGAGAAGGGGGAAGGGAGAGGGAGGGCAAGGGCACGGGCACGGGCACGGGCAGTGAGGCGCTCGGCGCCTCTGTCGCGTCGGCGCCCTGGAAGAGCATTTCCCCCATCGCCGTCCGCATCTCGAGGAAGCGCGTGTGGAGCGCCGACTGCTCCTCGACGAAGCGGCGATGCATCTCGCCCATGAGGCGCTGGTGGTCGGCTGCGCGGACGAGCACGTCGCTCATCGCGTCGCCGAGCAGGCTCGCCTGCTCGAAGGGCGCCGAGGGCGGCGCGCTGCGCGGGGCGACGCTCGCCGGACGCGGCGCTGCCGTGGTGACCGGGAGACCGAGCACGGGCGGTAGCGCCGGAGCGCGCGCCATCGTGTGTCGTCCGTTCTTCGATCCGTTCTTCACGCTCTTGCCCATCGTCTTCTCGCTCTCGCTCTTCGTCTCTCTCGCGGGCACCGTCGGTCGCTCGGGATGCGCCCGGAGACGCAGCTGCGGGCCGCTCTTCGTCGGGGCGTTCGCTCGGAACGGACGCGCAGCGCCGGCGCGCTCGAGCGTCACCCGCGTCGTCGGCCCGAGGAGCGATGGCGTCTCGACCGTCAGGCTCGCGAGGTTCCCGCGCCCGTGCGCGAGCTCGATCGCCGCGACCGCCACGTGCAGGAGGCCCACCGCGGCGTGCGGCCGGCCGAAGAGACGCTCCACCTCGGACGCTTCCGTGCGCCACGTGACGGCGACGTCCTCGTCTCCGAGCAGCGCGAGGATCTCGTGACCCCGCGCGCGCGCATCGTCCTCGCGCTCGAGGACGAGGACGATCGCTGCATCGCCGCTCGGCGCCGTGATCCCGAGCGCGCGCGCGGCCCGCTCGTGCACCGGCTCGGAGCAGAGCTCGCTCGCGCCGACGAGCACCATGTCGAGCTCGCCCTCCTCGAGCGCCCGCCGCCCGATCGCGAGCGCGACGAGGCCCGAGCGCTCCTCCGCCGAGACCGTGTGGCTCGGCCCGCCCAGATCGAGCTGCGAGCTGAGGCGGTTCGCAGGGATGTTCGGCATCGTCCCGACCACCGTCGACGCGCGCAGGTGCGGCGCGATCGCATCTCGCGCCGCCGCGATCCAGGCGTCGCTCGCGTCTGCGGCTTGCTCCGCCACGCGCCAGCGAGCGCCCCAGCGAGCGACCTCGGCGTCGCAGCCCATGCCGACGAACACGCCCGTCCGGCCCGGCGGCAGCTCGATGCGCTTGGCGACCTCGCGCGCGGCGCCGAGGAGCAAGGTCTGCTGCGCGAGCGTGGTCTCGAGATCGGTCGGCGGAAACTTGAGCCCGGAGAGCTCGAGCACGACCTCGTCAGCGTGCGCGGAACGCACGCCCGCCTCGCGCTCCCGCACACGTCCGCGCTGATCGAGCCAGTCCTTGGCGAGGTCGTCGCCGGTCTCGCCGCCACCGACGCGCGCGCCGATCGCGACGATCGCGACGCGCGGTGTGGACCTCACGCCGAGCTCGACGCGCGGGGCCGGAGCGCGCTCGCTCTGCCACTCCTCGAGGACGACGTGCGCGTTGTTGCCGCCGAAGCCGAACGCGCTCACGGCAGCCCGACGCGGCCCGTCGCTCGTCCACGGCTCGCTCGCGTCGAGGACACGAAACGGAAGCGGGCCGAGCGCCGGGGTCGGCTGGTCGACGCCCGGCGTCGGCGGCAGTCGCTTGGACTCGAAGGCGGCGAGCACCTTCATCACGCCTGCGACGCCGGCGACGGTGACGAGGTGCCCGAGGTTCGCCTTGAGCGATCCGATCGCGAGCGGGCCATGTCCCGCGGCGACGCTCGCGCGCGCGGCCTCGCCGAGGACGCCGTCGAGGTTCGCCAGCTCGGTCGCATCACCGACCGGCGTACCGGTCGCGTGGCACTCGACGTAGGAGATCGTCCCGGGATCGATCCCGGCGTGCGCGTAGGCGGACCGCATCGCGCGGGCCTGGCCTTCCTCGCTCGGCGCGAGCAAGCCGCGCGCGCGGCCGTCGTTCGAGAGCCCGATGCCGCGGATGACGCCGAGGATCCGGTTCCCGTCGCGCACGGCGTCGTCGAGCCGCCGGAGCACGACCATCGCGCAGCCCTCGGCCGGAACGAGACCGTCGGCGCCCGCGTGGAAGGGGCGGCTCTGCCCGGTCCGGCTCATCGCCTGGAGCGCGCAGAAGCCGACGTGGATGAAGAGATCGTCGGCGCGGTTCACGGCGCCTGCGAGCATCCAGTCGGCCTGGCCGTCGGCGAGCGCGTCACACGCGTGCGAGAGGGCGTAGAGCGAGCTCGCGCAGGCGGCATCCAGGCAGTAGCGCGGGCCCCCGAGGCCGAGCGCTTCGCCGAGCAGGTGCGCGGGGAGCCCCGACATGAAGCGGTTGCGTGCGTCGGGCGCGTCTCCGGTCGCGAGCGAAGAGCCCTCGAGCCAGACGCTCGCGGCGTAGCGGCTCATCGCTTCGGTGGGGAACGAGAGGTTGCCGAGGATGGCGCCCATGCGCGCGGGGTCGCCGGCGAAGCCTGCGTCGCGCATCGCGTCGCGTGCGACGTGGAGCACCCATCGATAGAGCGGATCGAGCGCGTCGAGCGAGCGCGCGTCGATGCCGAACCCGGCCGTGTCGACGTGCGGCTCCCAGCCGGTGACGTATCCGCCGCGGTCGGACCAGGCGCGGTCGCCGCTGGTGTCGCTGGCCGGTCCCATGACGCGCGATCTCGCGATGCCCCACCGTCCTTCGGGCGCGCTGGTGATGGCGACGCGGCCTTCGTGAACGAGGCTGGCCAGCTCGTCGGGCGTGCGCGCGCCGGGCAGCAGGCATGCGCGGCCGACGATGGCGATGGGCGAGAACGGAGTGGAGGCCATGACGGGGCTCGAAAAGAGCGCGGAAAGCCCTGAATCGCAAGCGTTTTCCGTGACGCTCCGCAGCCGGTGACCGATCCATGTCACGGCCGTCGGCAGGGCGTGCGCGAGCGGCGAGATGACGGCGCATGAAGCCGCGCCTTCTCGCGCGCCTTCGGGGGTGCTCGCCGGCGTTTCCGCCGTGTCTCGTGCGTCTTCCGCCGTGCCTCGTGCGTCTTCCGCTCGCGCTGCTGGAGCGCGCGGCGCTCGAGCCTCGGCTCGCGGCCGGGACGATCGACGGCCTGCCGATCTGACGACGCTGGGCGCGGCGGTACCCGGGCAGCTCGCGGCGCGTCGGCTCGCGAAGGAGTCGACGGTCTCGCAGTCGGTCGCGCTCTCGGACGTGGCGGCGATCCTGACGGCCATCCGCCCGTGCGTGAAGAGTCACGGGGCCTCAGCGGACGTCCGCGCGGGCTACGGCGTCGGCGCGAAGCTCGACAAGACGAGCCCGAAGAGCGTGTTCGCGGCGGTGACGGGCGTGCTTCGCGCAGCGAGCGCGGACCCGGCGACGGCGCGCGAGCACGGCGTGCTGGACACCGACATCGCCCGCCTGACGACGGCCGCCGCGCGCGCCCAGACGGCGGACACGGATCAGGACGACAAGCGCGCCTCGGCCCCCGCGGCGACGCGCTCTCGCAACGCTGCGGCGAAGAACGTGGACAACGCCGTGAAGCGCATCGCCGCCGCCGGCGCCCTCGAGTACGCCACCGACGCAAAGAAGCGCGCCCCGTTCGAGGCCCTCGTGCCGAGCACCGTCAGGGCGAAGGTGAAGAAGAAGCAGCCGGTCGCGGCGGAGTAGGGCGGGCACCAGACGTCGCGCTCAGCGCGTGCGTGCCGGCCGCCGCGGGATCCGCTGATACCAGCGTGCAACACCGAGGCGAGTCGGTTGCTCTCCTTCGGGGCTCGCGCAGAAGCCATCGCGGACGCTCTGGGGTCTCTTCGACGACGACGGCGCCGCGCTCTCGCTCCGCCGGCCGCACGGCGTTTGACTGCTTTGTGCATCGCAAGGCGTCAGTCGGACTCGGCACCTCGCGTCATCCACCCATGACCATGGATATCGACTCTCTCGAGCATGAGCTCGCCGATCTGACTGCCCACCTCGAGGTCGCCACGCATCGCCAGCTCACCATCCTGCGGGCGCTGGCTCCCACGGGGTTCTGGCTGAATCGCAATGCGGCCTCGTTCGCACAATGGCTGAGCTGGCGAATCGGGCTCGCGCCCGGCGCCGCTCGGGAAAAGCTCCGCGTCGCGCGCGCCCTCGGTGATCTGCCGTCCGTCGATGCAGCGTTCGCGACCGCGAAGCTCTCGTACTCCAAGGTTCGCGCGCTCACCCGCGTCGCCACCAAGGAGAACGAGAGCGTGCTCCTCGATATGGCGCTGCGGACCACGGCCGCCCACCTCGAGCAGATCTGCCGCGGCCTTCGCCGCGCCGATACCGACAGCGAGCTCGCGCGCGACGCCGACACGCGGTGGGTACGCCAGCGCCATGGTGATCATGGGATGGTGCGCATCGACGCACAGCTCCATCCCGACGAAGCGGCCATCGTCTGGCAGGCCATCGAGCGCGCCCGCACGTCCGCCGGCACGCCCCACGCGGATGCGCTGGTGCAGGTCGCGCGGTCCTTCGATGTCGACGCGACCAAGACGCGACCGAGCGCCGAGGTCGTCGTGCACGTCCGCGAGGAGCTCCTCGCCGAGGGCACCGGTGCGATGGCCGCCGTGCTCGAAGACGGTCGGCGCGTTCCCGCGGAGACGCTGCGCCGCGTCGCGTGCGACTGCGCGACTCAGGCCGTCGCGTTCGACGGCGCGGGCGTTCCGATCGACGTCGGTCGCAAGCGAAGGCTGGTCTCGCCGGCGCTGCGTCGCGCGCTCGAGGCGAGGGACGGGGGCTGTCGCTTTCCGGGGTGTTCCCATCGGGCCTGGCTCGATGCGCACCACGTCGAGCACTGGCTGCACGGCGGCCTCACGGCGATGCGCAACCTCGTATTGCTCTGTCCGTTCCATCATCGCTTGTTGCACGAAGGTGGGTATTCGATGGTGCAGAGACAGAGCACGGAGCACGATGGACGATGGTCGTTCGTGACTCCACGCGGCGAGCCGGTGCCTGCGTTACCCGAGCGTCCGCGGCTGCCGCGGGAGCCGATCGCGGCGCTGAGGCAGGCGGACGTCTCCGCGGGAACGTCGGTAGACGGCGAGACGCTCGTTCCCAGCTGGTGGGGCGACACGCCGGACATCGATGCCTGTGTGGGCACTCTTCGCGCGGCGGGATGAGAGCTCGTCTGCCCTGTTTGCAAGGTGTTAGAGTCGCGCAATGCGCCTCGCTCTTGCCGTCTTGCTCCTGCTCTCGGAGTGCACGCCTGCGCCGGGCCCTCCGGACGCCGGCGCGCCCGACGCCGAGACTCTCGTCGATCGCCGCTTCTACGCGATGTCCGATGTCCAGGTCGTCTTCGACGAGGACGGTGGCGTCCAAGGCGTCGACCTCGACGGCGTCGACTCCGCCGCCGAGGATGGCACCTGCGCTGCGGTCCAGGACGATGCCTCGCGTCTCGATCCGTCGGAGCTCGGCGTCGACGACAGCGCGGCTCACATCCTCTCGCAAGCCGTGATTCCGACGGGCAGCACCTGCGCCTCGACGGCGGACTATGCCTGCTCGACACGCGTGTGGCGGGAAGACATCGCGTCTGGAGCGCGCATCTGGGTGATCGAGATCGCGGAGACAGGCGGCGTGATCGAGGTCGCGCTCCATCGCGCGCGGACGACGGGCGCTCCCATGCTTCGGGCCGGCCGCCTCGCGCCTGGGCAGGCGTTCGCGCTGGACGAGCTCGCGCGCACCGCGGACGCGTGGATCGATGGCGCGCTCTTGCACGCGCGTTTCTCCGAGCCGACGGACGTCGAGCTCCTGCTGGGCAGCGACGTCGCGGGCGTCGTGCGCGTCCATCGCCTCGAGATCGCCGCTACCCTCCGTGACGGCGCGCCCGTCGAAGGCACGATCGGCGGCGCGCTGGTCGTCGACGACCTGGTCGCGATGGTCGACCCGGCATCCGCCGACGCCATCCGCCAAGCCATCGAGTCGCTCGCCGATCTCGATCCCGACCCCGAGGACCGAACGCGCTGCCGGCAGCTGTCCTTCGGCCTCGGTTTCGAGACCGTTGCGGCGAGCAACACGGCCGACTGACGCGTCTGATGCGGATACATGAGCTGCCCCCGGCCGTGCGTGCCCGCCGCGTCAAGAGAGGGTCCCCTCTCGGCGTCTCGGGTACGATGCCGTGATGTCACTTCGCCGTGTCGGTCCCGCGGGTCGTCGTCGGGTCGTCCTCTTCAGCCTTGCGATAGGGATCATGAGCGGCGGTGCGTGCTCGACCTCGCACGACGTCCCAGCCGACGTGGAGGACGCGGGCCCGGACGCGTTCGCGCGGGACTCTGCGCTTGGGCCGGACAGCCCGCCCCTCTCGACCCCCGACGCCGGCCCGCGACCAGACGAACCCCCGCCCGGCAGCGCTGTCTGTGGTGGCCGAATCTGTGGGAGCGGCGAGGAGTGCTGCCTGCTCACCGGTGCTTGCGTACCGCTGAGGGCTGTGAGCTGCGTGGCGCCGACCGACGCAGCTCCCGACGCGTGCGTGCGGCAGTCGGATTGTGCGGATGGCGAGGTGTGCGAGGCGCCGGCCCTCGATGGCGGGCGGTCGATCACCGGGATGTGCGCCGGCGTCGTCGGTCGCTGCTTTGTCGTGCGGCCACCGGCCGAGTGCGGCGGGGGCACGCGCGAGGTCTGCGGATGCGACGGCCGAACGTACGGAGACGTGTGCGCGGCCTCGCGCGCGGGCGTGAGTGTCTCGTTCGCGGCGCCGTGTGGAGAGGACGTGCAGCCATCGCGACACGAGTCGTGCGTGAACGACGATCAGTGTCGCGCGGCCCTCGACCATGCTCACTGCGACGTCGGGCTCGGAGAGTGCGTGCCCGAAGATCCGTTCATCGCGTGCGGCGTGGACGCGCAGTGCCCCGAAGGCCAAGCGTGCTGCGGATACACCGGTGCCTGCTACGACGCGGCTCGCTCGACGAGCTGCGGCGTGCCGCCCGAAGGAACCTCGTTCCCGTGCTCGGACGACCGCGACTGCGCGCGATGGGATGGGGCCTACTGGCGTGCGGGCGGCGGCTCGTATTGTGATGGCCCGGACGCCGAGGGCCTCGCGTGCGGCACGTCGGGCGGCTGCCGATACCCACCGTCCGCGTGCCCGGGCACCCTCTCGGCGGTGTGCGGCTGCGACGGGAGCACGTACCAGAACGCTTGCGAAGCGCAGCGCGCGCGCGTTCGCATCGCGCACGACGGCGGCTGCTGAAGCTTCGTCGGTCCCACTGCTCCTCAGCGCGCGGGCAACGTGACAACGGTGCACGCGAGGGTCACCGATGCGATGCGTGCGAGGAGCCTGCCTTCGACGGTGGCGCCCGTGCTGACGCTACTCTCGCTCGAGGCGCACGCGGGCGCCGCCGTCGAGCTCGCAGAGCATCTGCTCGTCGAGCTCTTGGTCGTCCTGGCGGAAGGCGCGCTTCAGCTGGGTGCGATAGAGGCTGCTCGCGAGGCCGAGCAAGGTCGGGAGCGCGCGCTTGGGGAGAAGGGCGCGCTCGATGCGGCCCTCGAAGTCGAGCTCGAGCTCGAGCGGGGGATAGCGCGACGCGGCCAGGTGCGACGTGATCTCGAACGTCGCGCCGCGCGCCGCGAGGCTCAGCACGATCTGCGCGATGTTCAGCGAGTCGTCGATGCCGCGATGATGGGTGCCGCGCAGCTCGAGCCCGAGCGCTGCGAGCATCGCGGGCATGCCCATGCTCCTGCCCGCAGCCGGCATGACGCTCCGGAACACCGTCTTCACGTTGATCCACTGGCGGTAGGCGCGTGGCAACCCGGCTATCGAGAGATCCGACGCAGCACACTGGACCGGGAGCATCGTCTGGAGATCCCAGTCGCCGCAGGTGACGAACGCGAACGGGGCTCGATGAAGGCCATGTCTCTCGAGCCATGCGCGATGGGAGGCGAGCACGGAGAGAAACGGTGGTGCCGCGTCCACGTCTGCCTGGGTGATGCTCGTCAGCTCGGTGCAGAAGGGCGTGAGCCGCGGGTGATGCACCGGCCGCACGAACGAGCGGAACTCGTCCACGATCTGCCCGGTGCGCAGCGAGAGCAGCACGGACGGAAGCTCGATGATCTCCTGCGGAGTGGGCGCTCCGCCCGCTTCGCAGGTCGCCTCGAAGTCGAGCATGACGAGAGTGTCGAAGGGCATGCGTTCCGCCTAGCTCATCGGGCCCCCGTCCGCACCAGGTCCATCGCGAAGTCCGGCTCCGTGAGGAGCGTGAACGGCGCGTCGTAGGCGTCGAGCACGGTGTCGATCTCGATCGCGACCTCGCTTCCTGTCGCGCCCGAGGGCGACGTCAGCGAGCCGAGCGAGCGAATCAGGATCCTCGTGCCGCGCGCGGGCATCGGGCAGAGAGAGGCCGTGGTCGCGATGCCCGGCGAAGTGCGGGTGTCGCACTCGGCCGGCACGCCGTCATAGAGCACCGCGAACTCGGCGGGCGCGCCGGAGGCCATGCCCGCCATCGGCACGAAGTCGCATGCGTCCTCGCCGCGGAGCGGAGGACTGGCGCAGTCGATGCTGGTGGCGACCCAGATGGGCTCTGGGCCAATGTGAAACCGTGCGTACAAGACGTCGCCCTCATGCGCGGCGTTCGGGACGATGAACGGCAGGCCGAACGCGCGTATCGGCGTGAGGTCCGCGCGGAACACGTACCAGCCCGGTGCGAGGGGCTCAGTGGGCGTCAGACTCTGCCCGCCGACCGGGCCGAACCCCGCGAAGGTCACGCCGTCGTCGTGCACATCGGTCTGGACAACGGCTCCGGTGTCAGCGTCGAGGAGACTCATGCCCTCGTGAACGAGCCCACGAACCTCGCCCTCGATCGAGCTCGCGCTCGTGTCGGGCGCAGTGTAGCTCGAGAACACGATACCGAGCATCGGGCCCACGGCGGGCGAGTCCCCGGCAACGCCCGGAAACACCACGGGTCTCGACTCCGGGCTCAGCGTCAGGTCGCCGAAAGGCAGCCGGGCCTCGGGGGTCCTCGGGGGGGCGCCTGGGTCTGGCCCGCTGCATGCCATGGCCATCACGCAGGTAGCGAGACCGAGGCAGCAGTTCTTCATGGCGCCCTTCCTCCCTCGCAGCTCGGCGTGGACCAGTCGGTCCCAACGCCGGAGACACGCACCAAGATACCATGGGGTCCGCGGCCGCCGGGGACGGGCTCATCCGCGTATGCTCGACCCGCGGCCGAGACAAGCGTTCACGTTGCGTGCGTGGGGCGACGAAGCACGGGCGCGAAGGCTGCTGGGTGAGCCGGGTTCGACCGCCACGGCGGCCTCAGGGGGCTTGCTGGTAGACGCGACGGCGCAGCTCGCCGATGCGGGTGTGGTCGTTCGTGGTGAGGACGAGGTCGTGGCCATCCACGCGCAGCTGCGCTCCGTGCACGTAGAGCGCGCAGCTCTCCATGCCCGCGCGGCCCTCCGACGCGGCGTACGCGAAGTGACACCGGAGGTGGTCGACGGTCGACTCCATGTCGACGTCGCTCGCGAACGTGATGCGCACTCCGTCCTCCACGTCTTCCATGCGCGTGACACCGAGGAGCAGCGGGCATCCTCGCCGGGTCTCGGTGGGGATCCATCGGCACTCACGCGCCTCGTACTCGCGGAGCTCCGCAGCAGCGCGATGATGCTCGTCGGCGCGCTCCTCGAGGCGCTCCGCCCGCTGACGGTACCGGTCGGTCGGGTTGTACACGTCGGGCGCCGAGATGACCTGCGTGCCCGCCGAGTGGCTGAGCAGCGTGCGGGCGCCGGGGTCGTAGTGGCCGGCCTGCTCCTGCGCACCGCGCTCCTCGCGGGCGGCCTCGGCCTCGTGTCCGCTCGCAGTGAGGTCTTCGCTCGCGGGGCTCTGCGCGCCGCCACATCCTGCGAGCAGCACGAGCAACGCGGCTCTGGTCGCGTGTTGCATGCGAACCTGCTTTCCTCTCGTTGCCTGCGCGCTGGAGGTCGCCTCGCAACCTCGCTGAACGACGGGTCGGTGCCGTATCGCGCGACGGGCAAGCGGGCGTTCATCCCGGCCGCTCTCCTGGTCGTACAGCTCGTCTGTGATCGTCGCCGCGCTCGTCGCTGCGATGTTCTTCGCGCGGAGCCCGTCCGGTCAGGTCACTCGCAGCCGATGCGGGCGTCGTCGAGGGCGAGGTCGTCGAAGTAAGAATCGTAGGGCGTCGTGGCTTCCTGATAGTTCCGCCAGCCCAGCGCGATCGCGTCGAACGCCTCGATGTGCGCGTTGCTGTCGGCGCGGCTGAACGCCAGGTCCGTCACCTCGGTGCCATCGAAGAAGAACCGGAAGCTCTGCGACGCCTCGTCGACATACCACTCCGCGCAGTGCCAGTCGCCGTCGTACGAGTGGTAGTCGTAGCTCGAGCCGACACAGCACGAGTCGTCCGGGATGTTGAACAAGAACTGG
Organism: Polyangiales bacterium; assembly: GCA_038252025.1. Classification (GTDB taxonomy): domain Bacteria; phylum Myxococcota_A; class Polyangia; order Polyangiales; family Sandaracinaceae; genus JBBSAT01. Next base: position 15,713 of record JBBSAT010000005.1, read on the forward strand.
TGAGCGCCCGCGGTGTTGACCACCGTGTCGACGACGCGGCACTCGGTCGAGCCGAGCAGGCCGACCATCGTGTTGTGGACGACACCGCTCGTCGGGACGAAGGCAGGAGCCTCGACTCGATAGAAGACTCGCCCCCAGTGGTGGCCGCGCGCCGCACCGAGCGAGTCGAGAGGATGCTCGGCGCGGTGCTGCCCCGACATGGCGGACGCCGAGCGCAGCGAACGCGTGCCCGTGTGCGCGACCGTGCTGCTCACCGACGGGTCGCCGTCCATCCAGCCGCTACCGACCACCCAGCCAGCGGGGAGCGCGCTGCCCGTCGCGGACTCGAAGTCCTCGCAGAACAGATAGCTCGTTCCCTCGCAGCCGACGCCGGGCGCGGGCGCGTCGGTCGCGGCCGAGTCGCTTGCGATCGCGTCGGTACCGTCCGCATCGACGGCCGCTCCGTCGGGAAGCTGCGCGTCGAACGCGGCGCTCGCGTCACGGCCCCCATCGAGGTCGTGGCCGGAATCGGTCCCGCAGCCCACCAGCGAGAGCGCGGCGAGCGCGAGCATGAGGTGTGAGGTGGTCATGTGCGCTTCAGACCATCAGCGGAACGAGGGGCCCTTGGTACTCCGCGCGCCCGGTCAGGTCTCGATCTCCGAAGTAGTTCACGTCGGTCAGACCGACCGCCTGACAGATGCTGGTCAGCAAGCGATTGTGGGGCACGCGCTCGCTGCTCGCGATGTTGCGAAGACGCAGGTAGCGGCCGAGCTTGAGCACGCGCCCACCGCCTCCGGCGATGATCGACGGATGGCGCGTCTCCTGGTTGTCGTGCCCGTCGTGGCCGAACTCGTTGTGCCACCACACGATGGTGTTATCGAGGATCGAGCCGCCGTCCGGATCGAGCGGATCGGGCATGCCGTCGAGCACCTCGAGCACGTTGGCGAAGTTCACTGCGTTCCATCGCAGGCCCGCGCAGAACCCGTGCTGCAGCTCGAGCCGATCGGTGCCCGATGCGCCCCAGTAGTCGTGGACGAGGTTCTCGTGGAACCGGAACGCCGCTCCTCCGTATCGCGCCAGGATGGCGGGAGTCCGGACCTCGGGGAGGTCGCTGTACCAGTTCGGATAGTCGTTGAGGATCTGGAGCGTCGCCACGCGTGAACGGCCGCAGGCGAAGGCCTGCGCGATGACCGTTGCGTGCGCGCGCGCGACCGCCTCCACGTCGGCGACGCTGCCGACGCCGCCGCCGATGGTGGGCCCGTCGGTCCCGAACACGGTGCAAGCCCCGAGCGGCGTGCTACCGGCCGTGGGCTCGAGCCGCGTCATCGCCGCGATGTGTCGCTCGAGCCGCTCGCGCTCGACGCCGGCGAGCCGGTCACGGAGCAGACGCAGTCGCCGGAGGTCGTGCTCGAAGATGGCGCGCTCACCCGCGGAGAGATCGACCGTGCCGGGCATCGGCGGCATGTAGTCGGCGGGGAAGGCGGAGCGAAAGAGCGTGCGCGGGTCGGTCTCGGGGTCACGATTTCGACCGCTGTCATCGAAGCTCATGCACTTCCACGTGCCGCTGCCTTCGACGCTCGCCGTGAGGAGCACGGGCGCGCCCAGGCGGCCGTGGAGATAGAAGTCGAGCGAGGGGTGATTGTCGAAGTTCGCGCTGTCGCGATCGGCAGGCGGCTGCGCTCCGGTGAGCATCGCGCCTTGCTCGTTGTGACCGTGGTAGTCGCGCCGGTCCGGGCGCGTGGCCTCTTTGCATACCTGGGAGTCGAGCCCGTCGAGGATGGTGATCTTCGAGCGCCACGGCGTGAGCGGCGGGAGGATGGCGTCTTCCCCCTCGAACGCGAGGTCCATCAGGTTCATGTCGGTGGAGCGCGGCTCCACGCCACCCGGCTCGCGCGGGATCCAGCGATCTCGATCGACGCCGTGCGGCGAGCGAACCGAGAGGAACCGAACGGGAGCCGTCGCCTGCGCGTGCGCGCGCTGAAACATCGATGGCGCGAAGGCGGCCCCGGCAGCGATGCCACCGAGGAGGCGATTGAAATTACGTCGTGAGATCGTCATGGCGCCTCTCCTTCTCAGTTCTGTCGCTCGACGAAGGCGGGGTGCCGCACGAGGGCGACGAGCAGCTCGGTGAGCTGGTCGTCGTGTGCCTCGAAGTCGGTGGACGCTGCGGTGAGCCACGCGACCGAGCCCGGTGCGCCCACGTCGCGGCCCACGAAGAAGTTCGCGAAGCGCCGGATGAAGCAGGCGCGGAACGCGCGGCTCTGCGTGAGCGCGAGGGAGAGCGAGGGTGCATCGTCGAAGGTGCCGACACCCTGCAGGGTGACCATCGCCTCGACCGGGCGCCCATCCGGATAGATCGTCTGCCAGCGGCCATCGCTGGTGAAGTTCTCGAAGCCGAGCCCGACGGGATCGGCGATGTGGTGGCAGAGGCTGCAGGTCCCCGAGGAGCCGCGGGCCACCACGCCCTCGCGAACGGTCGGGTCGGGGTTCATCACCAGCGCCGCCTGCGCCGCCGTGACGTCCAGCCCGGGAGGCGGAACGATCTCGTTGCACATCGCGTCTCGATAGACGTTCATGCCGCGGCGAACCACGTTGTCGCGCCCGCGCTTGCCGTGCGAGACCAGCCACGCGCCGAGCGTGAGCAAGCCGCCCCGCTGCGAGGGATCGAGGTCGACGCGGGCGAGACCGCCGCCCGGGTGCGTCACGCCGTAGTGCGCGGCGAGCTCAGGACGCGCGAAGGTGTACTGCGCCGAGAACACGTCCTCGAAGGTGCCGTCGTTCACGACGACGACGTCGTCGACGTAGGCCCCGTACTCCTCCTCCATCTGATCGACGAGGGTGGTCGCGAGCCCGACCTCGATGCCCTGGCTCCGGAGCGTGTCCATGTGGAGCCACTGCCAGAAGAACTGGCGCCAGATCGGGCCCGACTGCGCGATCAAGCGTCGCGCCTGGCGCTCGCGCTCGTCGGGGCTCGCGAGCGCGTCGCCGGTGGCGAGCAGCTCGTCGTCGGGGCTCGTGTCGGTGAGCGCGAAGGCGAGCAAGGTCGCGATCTCCTGCCCCGTCATCGTCGTGCGCGCGCCCGCCGCGAGCGGCGCCGGATCGGGCCCGAGCTCCGTCCGGTAGAGGAACTCGGGCGACATCAGCACGGCTCGCACGACGCCGCCGAACGCGAAGTCGGCGTCGTAGCCCGCGAGCAGCTCCGTGTAGAGCGCGCGGAGCTCGGTCGACTCGTCCGTGGTGAGCGGGCGGCGATAGGCGCTCGCGGGAAACCACTCGAGGAAGGTGTCGACGCAGGCGGGGGTGCCCCAGGTCGCTCCGCATCGCGACGCGACCGCGCCGTTCGCGACGACCCACGTGGCGACCGCGCGCGCGCCATCGATGAGCTGGCTCGCGTTCCCGTCGTCGATCCCGGCGGTCGCTGCGATGTTGGTGATCCCGTGCTCACCCGCAGCGGCGGGAAGGTCGATCGTCGGAGCGCCGCCGCCGAACAGCCTGGTGATCTCCTGGTCGAGCTGCGGCGTGGACAGGCGCCAGACGCGCGCGGGGAGGCGCACGTCGATCGGCTCGACACGGCTGGTCGCGCCGCCGTACGGGCCGCCGTCGACCGTGCCTGTGCACGCGGCGAGGGCGAGCGCGGCGGTGGCGGCGACGAGACGAAGGTCTGGGCGCGCTCGGTGGGACGCAGGTGCGGCTTTCATGCGAGCTCCTTCGCGGTGAGCCCTGAGGGTACCAACTTCTGGGGAGCAGCGGGCGGCTCCGGCAGGCATTGCGCCGCTCGTGTGCCGGGCGCACGGCGAGCCGGCGCGATACCCTCTGGCTCATGACCTTGGCGCCGCTGGTCACACCTCCCCTCGAGCCGCTCTCGCTCGAGGGCATCGACTGCTTCGTCATCCCGATCGCGTTCGGCGAGATGGCGGGCCACGGACGCGCACGCGATGCAGTGCGCGAGGGCTTCACGCGCCCCGCCGACATCGACGCTGCAGAGGTCGGGCCGGTCGAGCGCATCTTCGTTCCGCTCTGGCGGATCGAGGGATCGAGCGAGGCCTTCCACGTCGGGCTCACCTCGATGCAGAGGCGCACGGGCGGCGTGCAGCTCCTGCCGACCGGCGGGTTCAAGCACCTCGATCGCACGGTCCTCGTCCTCGCGCGAAGGAACTTTCCGATCGATCCGAGCCAGCGCGCCTCGATCGATCTCGCTGATGCGCGGCTCGCCGCCGACCTGCCGGTCGACGAGCTCGAGCGCGTCGTCCCCGACGTGACCCGCGAAGACGCGGAGTCCGTGGCGCACGATCGCTTCCGGCGCATGGTCGCTCCCTCGAACGCGCTCTACGCGAAGATCGACGTGCGGATCCGATCGGCGTCGATGGTCTGGCTGCCGCTCTACGTCGTCCGCTATCGCTACGCAGGCGAGGCGACGCACGGGGTGCCCGGCGAGTACCACGTCGCGATCTCGGCGCGCGACGGGAAGCTCGTCAGCGAGCGCCGGCCTCCGCTGCTCGCGTCGCTCGCCAGCCGGGTTCGCTCGTTGTTCTGAATCTTGGCCCCGCGCTTGCGTCTGTGCGGGCCTTCACTCGAGGTGCCCTGATGGATCGTTCGAGCCGCTCCTTGCTTCGTCGCATCGCGCTGGGTCTGCCGCTGGCCGCTGCGCCGTTCGGCGGCCTGCTGATCAGCGGGTTCACGCTCTGTGGGCCCTGCGGCGCGCCCGCGCCGATCGAGTCGATGCACGTGATCGCGCTGGCACAGCACGACACCCTGATCACGCCGAGCGGAACGATCGATCCCAACGCCTGCTCCACGATCTGCACGGAGCTGCGCCGCGGCGATGCTGGCCTGGCAGCGGATGGCGCTCTGGCCGATGGCGGCGTCATCGTGGTGAACGACGGAAGCTGGCGTTGCACGCTCGACCGTGTCGAGCCGGACGAGGTCCTGACCTGCATCTCGCAGGAGCCAGCCTTTGGCTGCGGGTCCGGCCGGCGCCCGCAGGCGCTGGTGCCCTCGCGTAGGGCGGGTGCCGACGTGGGCGCGTGGCTCGCGGAGGTCGCACACCTCGAGGCTGCCTCCGTGCCCGCGTTCGACGAGCTCGCGGCGGAGCTCGCGCTGCACGGAGCGCCCTCGATGCTGATGCGGATCGCGCGCGAGTCGGCGGACGACGAGCGAGCGCACGCGCGGATGGTCGCGTCGCTCGCGGAGCGACTCGGGGCGCGTCCGGCGCCCGTGCAGCGCGGCGAGATCGCCCCGCGCTCGCTCGTCGCGCTCGCGGAGGACAACGCCGCCGAGGGCTGCGTGCGCGAGGCGTTCGGCGCGCTCGCCGCCGCGCATCAGGCGGCGGCATCGAACGACGCGCGCGTTCGCGCCGTCTTCACGTGCATCGTTCGGGACGAGGCGCGTTATGCGCTGTTCTCGTTCGCGCTGCACGACTGGGCGAGCGAGCGCCTCGGTGCGCGTTCGGCAGCTCGCCTCGAGGAGGGTCGCCGGGAGGAGCTCGCGCGGATCGCCAGCGAGATCGCGGAGCCCGGGGTCGAGCGAGCGGCGGTGCTGGGTCTGCCGGACGCGACCCGAGCGGCCGAGATGGTCGCGCTCCTCGCTTCCTGATGGGGACCACAAGGTCGAGTCAGGAGGGCGCAAGGCGTCGTACCGTTCGCCTCATGCGGACCGGCATCACCCTGTTACTCCTGCTCGCGCTGGTACCTGGCTGCGGCGAGCTCCTGAGCGGCATGCACTCCGATCACTCGGGAGGCGGAGGCGCGCCGCCGGTCACGCCGCGGGTGCGCGTCGTCGAGGTGCGGCTCGGCCACCATCCGACGGACCGACAGCTCGCGGCGCACTACTGCAGGCAGGTCGCGGCGGGCTCGCACCTGGGGCCGGCGGGCGTGCAGGCGTGTCGTGCGCTCGGCGCGGCGCCCTCGGAGGACGATCTCCAGTTCCGCTGGGAGATCGAGCTGGAGGTGACGAACCCGAACTCGGTCCCGTTTCCGCTCGTACAGGCGCTCGTCGGCTTCACGGCCTTTCCGGACGAGAGCGGTGAGGCGAACGTCGGCGCGCTCTGCTTGAGCCTCTGCGAGACGGCGGAGACGTGCCCACAGAGCGAGGAAGCGAGCGCCTGTCAGAGCGACGAGCCGGAGATCCGCGATCTCGCGTCGCTCGGCGAGACGACGGCGGGCTTTCTCACGTCGGTCGCGCTCGGGGAGGAGCGCTTCGAGGATCTTCGGGTGCGGACGATCTCGCCGCACGCGACCGCCCGCTTCATCGCGGAGCTCGCGCTCGACGCGGAGCCGATGCTCACGCTGATCCAGCACGCGAACGAGAGCGCGGTGAGCCAGGCGCGGCTGGGTCATGCGCCCGAGTTCGTGATCCCGTACGCCGTCGAGGGATCGATCTGGGTCGACGTGCGCAACTACGGTCACGTCGCGGCGAGCTTCGCGCGGACGACGGGGAGCTGGGATCTCGCGGCGAGCGAGGAGGCGCGGGAACCGTAGGGGGAGCGGGCTTCAGTCGGCGAGCGGGCTGATCGGACAGCTCACGCCGGTGCCGCCGTGGCCGCAGTAGCCGGCCGGGTTCTTCGCCAGGTACTGCTGGTGGTAGTCCTCGGCGAAGTAGAACGGGCCCGCGTCCGTGATCTCCGTCGTGATGCGGCCGAAGTGCGCGGCCGTGAGGCGGCGCTGGTACTCGGCGACCGCGTGCTCGGCGAGCGCCCGCTGCGCCGCGCTCGTCGTGAAGATCGCCGAGCGGTACTGCGTGCCCGTGTCGTTGCCCTGCCGCATGCCCTGCGTCGGGTCGTGGCCCTCGAAGAAGTGCGTGAGCATCGCGGCGTACGAGGTCTGCGCCGGGTCGAAGACCACTCGGACCGTCTCCGCGTGACCGGTCTGACCGCTCGAGACCTCCTCGTAGGTCGGATTCGGCGTGAAGCCGCCCTGGTAGCCCACCGCGGTCGAGATCACGCCGGGCAGGTCCCAGAAGCCGTGCTCGCCGCCCCAGAAGCAGCCCATCGCGAAGTACGCCGTCTCGCTCCCTGTTGGGAAGGGCCCCTGTAGCGGCGTCCCGAACACGAAGTGCGTGCGCGCCGTCGGGATCGGCGTCGCCCGGCCGGGGAGGGCATGGCTTCGGGACACCATCTCGGTGGAGTGTCCCTGCGCCGAGACGCCGCACGCCGCAGCGAACGCCACGCCCGCCGCGAGCAGCAGCGTCAGCGCCAGAAAGCCCCGGCCGTCGCGCCGCGTCAGCGCCTTCTCGTCCGCGTCCATCGACTTGTCCTGCATCGAGCGAGCCTCCTCCACCTGGCTTCGCCGGCGCGCGTCGGTTCGTTACAGACCTCAGTCGTAGACGAACGCGGGGACGGACTCGAAAAGGAGCGTGGCCGAGATCTGGCCGCACAGGTTCGTCCCCGGGTCGCGGTCGAGATCGGCGTTGTTGTTCAAGAGGAGCATGACCGCGCCCATGAGCGCGCTCGGCACGTTGAGGCTCTGGCTGACGGTGATCATCTCCGCGATGTCGATCCCTCCGCCGAAGGCCCCCGTGAAGTTGCCCTCCTCGTCGATGACGATGCGGATGAGCGCGTCGTGGACGTGCAGGATGAAGCTCGCGTCGAGGATCGTCACGGGCAACGAGAGCTCGGCCGGCCCTGCTTGGAGGACACCGTCGGCCAGCCGCGCTCCCTCGATGCGCGAGACGACACCGCCCTCGCGCGCATCGAACGTCTGACCGATCTCGATGAGTCCGTCCGTGCCGAGCGACGGCGTTCCCATGAGCGGCCGCAGCTGCACCGTCACGCAGGAGTCGTTCCGCTCGTCGTCGAGATCCTCGAGCTCGATCGCGAGGAGCATCTGCCCGTTGTTGATCGCGGTCTTCAGGATGTCGTCGAGGCTCACCCCGCCCGCTTGCGCTTCGACCAGCGGCACGAGGCGCGCGATCTGGTTGTCGATGCCCGGCACGCCCTCGGGCGTGACGAAGTCAGCGCGCCCACAGGCCGTCGCATCGCCGCGATCGCTGACGCGCCCGTCGAGGTCGAAGCCCTCGCTGATGCCGTCCGGATCCTGCCGCGCGAACCCGAGGCGGCGCACCAGCGAGCTCCGGATCGGCTGCGTCGCGACGCAGTCATCCGTCCCGCCCGGCCCGTTCGCCATGCACCCAGCAAGGCTCGCGGCGAGCGCGACGACGGCGAGCCCGCCACGGCCCGCGCGGCTCACCCCGTGCCCTCGATGTCGCCGAGGCCGACCGTCGTGTGCGCCGCGCCGATGCCGTACGAGGTGACGCCGATGCCCATCGCGCCGAGCAGCGAGAGGCAGACCTTGCTCGCGTTCTCGCCGGTGAGCGACCGATAGTGCCACCCCGGGCGCAGCCGATCGCACGCGCTGCCGGCGATGAGGATCGGGTACTCGTCGAGCGCGTGCGTGCGCCCGTACGAGACGTCGGTCGTGCCGAGGATCGCGCAGGAGTCGAGCAGCGTGCCGGCGCCCTCCGCGGTCGTCGCGAGCTTGTCCACGAGGTACGCGTACTCGCCGATGATGAACTGCACGATCTCGCCCACCTGCGGCTGATCGCCGGGCTCGTCGTGCGTCAGCGAGTGATGGCCGGCGGCCGTGTCGAGGAAGAGGGTGTTGTTCACCGGCTGGCTGAACATCTCGAAGAAGACGCGGGTCTGATCGCAGGTGAACGCCATCACGAGAAGATCGCTCATCGCCCGGTGGATCGCCTGCATCTGCGGTCGGCCATCGACGTCGGGGTAGTCCGCATCGGGCTCTGGAGGACGCATGCAGAGAACGTTGTCCGGCGGCGGCGCGGAGAGCTGGGTCTCGAGCTGACGAATGCCCTCGAGGTGCTGATCGAGACGCTGGCGGTCTGCGTAGCCGAGCCGGCTCTGTAGGCGACGGCTCTGGTCGGTCACCGCGTCGAGCACGCTGATGCGAAGGCCGATGCGCGGATCGGTCATGCCCTCGCCGGGCAGGCTGAAGCCGCCGCCGAAGATGCGATCGAAGAGCGCGCGCGGGTTCGTCTCCGGCGGGTTCACCATGTGCGGGCCCGTCATCGACCAGCTGTTCGTCGAGCGCTGCACCGCGACCTCGATCGACTGGAAGCGCGTCGCCTGCTCGGCGGCGATCACCTGATCGATGCTCGGCCCGACGAAGGTGTCGTCGACGAGATCGGCGCCCGAGAACAGGCCAGCGGGGCCCGAGCCGTGCGGTGACGTGTTCGTCGTCAGCACGCGCATGCCGCTCACCACGGTGACGTGCTGCTTCACGGGCGCGAGCCCGGCGAGCATCAGCGGCAGGTCGTAGTCGGGGCCGGTGATGGTCGGGTTCCACTGCGCAGGGATCATCCCGTTGCCGTAGTAGAAGACGCCGAAGCGCGCGGGGATGCCGGTGCCGCAGTCCGCGTACGCGGTCCCCGAGTCGTTCAGGAAGATCTCGAGCGCAGGGAGCCCGATCGTGACGGCTGCACCGCCGAGGAGCCCGCGCAGCATGGTGCGGCGCGAGAGCGAGAGGCGTGAGCTCGAGCGTCCTGTCTTGCGAGGGCTCATGGGGCCTCCTCCGCTTGCGGCACCGCGCGACGAAAGCCGTCGCTCATCACGATGGACTCCATCAGCTGCGAGAGCGAGTAGCCGCCGCTCGCGAAAGCGATCCGCAGCTCACGGAGCGTTCCGCGCTCGCCCTCGGTCTCGATGTGACCGGTGGCGATGCGGTACATCTGGCGCGTGATGCAGCCGGTGAAGCGCGTGTCGTCGTGGATCACCTGACCGAGCTCACGCGCGTCCTCGAAGGCGTGACCGTCGAGGTCGCCGCTCGCATCGATCGGCTGGCCGTTCTCGAGGCGCCGGAAGCGGCCGAGCCCGTCGAAGGCCTCGAGCCCGAGCCCGATGCCGTCCATCCGCCGGTGGCAGCTGCCGCAGTACTCGATCTCCTGGTGGGCGGCGAGCCGCACGCGGAGCGTCGGCGCATCGGCGCTCGGCTCGGGGATCGCCGTGTTCACGCCGACGGGCGGCTGGGGGATGGGATCGCAGAGCAGCCGCTCGCGCACGAAGCGACCGCGCAGGGTCGGCGAGGTCGAGACGGGGTGTGCGTAGAGCGCGAGGATCGAGATGTGGCCGAGGATGCCAGGGCGCGGTGAGTCTTCGTCGAAGGTGACGAGCCCGAAGTCCTCGCGCGGCGCGCGCACCACGTACATCGAGGCGAGCTTGCGATCGAGGAAGGTCTCGCGAGTCGTCATCAGCTCGCGCGCGTCCTGCCCGGTGCGGAAGAAGTGCGCCACGACGGAGAGGGTCTCCTCGCGCGCCGAGGGCCCGACCTCGGGCGAGATCTGCGTGTAGACGCTCGGGTCCTTCACGAGGTCGTCGAGGCCCGAGAGCCCGAGCCACTCGAAGGCGAACTCTCTCGCGCCCTGTTCCGCGCGCGGATCAGCGAGCATTCGCTCGGTCGCTGCGGCGAGGCCCGCCTCGTCGTCGAGCGCGCCCGATGCAGCGTCACCGAGCAGCTCCGCGTCGGGCGTCGTGTTCCAGAGGAAGTGCGACATGCGGCTCGCCATCTCGAAGCCGTCGTACGCGCGCTGACCGTCGCCGATGTCGTGGCCGAGCTCCTCGCGGAACAGAAAGCTCGGCGACTGGAGCAGGAGCGCGATGCCGAACTCGAGCCCGTCGTAGAAGTCGGTGAGCGCGGCGGCGGACGCGGTCGCGATCCCGGTGGCGGCGTCGAGCTCCTCGCGGGTGAGCGGCCTCCGGTAGAGCCGGAGCCCGAGCGCTTCGAGCGCGGTCCGGGCGCAGACGGCATCGTCCGCCGACACGGGCGCGCAGGTCACGAAGCGAGCGCGCCGTGACGCGTCCATCGCCTGCGCGGCGATGTCGTAGGCGGCGGCCTCGTACTGCGCGACGCCGCGACGCGAGATCGTCACCGAGCTCGAGTCGACCGAGAGATAGCCCGAGCTGTCGACGTCGGGCTCGAGCCGCGAGGCGGGCGGCACGACGATGTCGTCGCCGAAGATGTCGTGGACGCTGTTCGTGTACTGCGCGGCGCTCAGCCGGCGTAGCCCGGAGGGGGCCGGCGTGAGCTCGGTGAACGGGCGCGGCGCGCCCGGGGCGATGGGCGTGTCGAGGCTCGCGCAGCCCGCGAGCCCCAGGCAGAGCGCGAGAACGCTCGCCCCACGCGCGATGGCCGGCGTGGTGGCCAGCGTGGTGGCCAGCGTCATGGCGGGCTCCGATGGAACGACGCGCGCGCGTCGACCTCGTGCGTGCCGTCGACGATGCCGACGGCCAGCGGGTCTTCGTCGCCGAGGAGGTGAACGCGCGCGAACGAGAGCGTGTACGCGTTCACCATCTGCATCGTGTCTTCGGCGGTGATCGTCGCGCAGAGGCCGATGACCGCGAAGCTGTTGTGGCAGGCGCCTTCGATCTGCACCCAGGTGAGATCGACGGGCGGCGAGACCTGGGTGAGCTGCGCCTGGCCGTCGACCGTGTCCTCGCTGCCCGTGATGGAGAGAAGCGGCACGGTGACGCTCGAGAACCCGGTGTCGCCGAAGAAGTCCTCGTCGATGTCGCCTGCGATCGGGATGGCTGCGACGATGCGCGGGTCGCCGACCCCGGCTGCGAACACGGCGAGCTCTTCGGAGGTGTAGGCGCCCGTGGGCGTGAACGTGGCCTCGATGCGCGCGACGTCGAAGGTGGCGCCGGTGCTCGCCCAGACCGTGTGCACGCCGAAGCTGTGGCCGCTCAGCACGACGCGGTCGGTGGTGACGAGCCCGGAGAGCGGATCGCTCGCGCCGAGGTCGCGGACGAGATCGATCGACGTGGTGATGTCGAGCGAGCGCTCGTAGTAGTGCGCGATGGGTCGCGGGTCGTCGTAGGCGGAGAGCAACGAGCCGGTGTGCTCGGGCGCGATGACGACCCAGCCGTGCGACGCGAAGTCATCGAGCATCAGCCAGCTCGAGCCACCGAAGGCGCGCCAGCCGTGCGAGTGCACGAGGAGCGGATAGCGATTCTCTCCGGAGGCCGCGTCGGCGTGTGCGGGCGGCGCGAGCGGCGCGTCGACGAAGGCGGCGCTGTCCGGGTAGAGCCCGGCGTAGCGCGGGTGTGCGCCGGCGGAGGCGAGCGTCGGGTACCAGATGTGGAGCACGCTCTGGCGCATCTCCGTCTGTCCGGCCGGCAGATACTCGAACGGGATCGTTCGGTAGCCGACGTGGAACGGGCCCGGCGCGTCGACCGGCCAGGAGAGCGGATCGCCGGCCGGATAGGCGATGGACGCGTCGACCTCGGGGGCGTCGCGGCCCGCGTCGGGGGTCGCCGCGTCGTCGCCGCCGGAATCGCTCGAGCCCGCGTCCATCGACGTGGATCCGCCTCCGCAGGCGATGAGAGCGCACGAACCGAGGGCGAGGACGAAGCGATGCAAAGCAGACCGATTGCACGCTGGAGAGCGCGGACTGTCAAGTCGACTGAATCGCGATTCAGTCGCGCGCCGGCACTCACACGTTGCTGAACGGGGGCGCGCGCTATACCCCGCGCGTGGCTCGCCACTCCGCATCACGCCGCCCCTCGCGCGGGATCGCGCCCGAGCTCCTGCTCTCGCAGGTCCGGAACACCGCGCCCTACATCTTCGGTGAGGCCGACGACGCTCCGGCAGTCGTCGCCGCGCCGCCCGCCGTGATCGTCCGGGAGGTCGCGCAGAACCTCTCGGCGACCCTCACGCACTTCGAGTACTTCCGCCTCTGCCTCGCGGCGCACTACGTGACGTGCGCGACGCCGGTGCCGACCGACGTCGACAACCAGATCCGGCAGACCCTCTGGCCGGAGGGCCTGCCCCTCGTGACCGCGCTCGAGATGGCTCAGCTCGTTCTGACCAGCCGCGACTGGGACTTCACGCCGCTCACCAGCCGCACGAGCTTCGGCGCCGCGGGGACCGAGCTCGAGCACGCGCCGCTCAACGGACACCTCGGCGAGTGGTTCACCGTCGCGACCGCGTCGTACGCGGCGCTCGGCCGCTATCGCGCCGCGGACGCGAAGAAGCTACGAGCGGCGCTCCTCGAAGCCATCGCAGCGGAGACGGAGCGGCACTCGGAGATCTTCGGCTCGCTCTGGCGCGCGAAGGACGGCCTCGGCGCGCTCCTCGCGTCGGTGAGCATCGCGCACAACTTCGGTGATCTCGATCGCGTCGTGGACGCGTGGGACGTCAACGTCGCGGACCCGCTTCGGCTCCACTTCTACAAGCTCGGTACGTCGGCCTTCGATCCCGAGGGGAGGCTGCGGCACAAGGGGCGGCTGTGGACCGCGGGCGAGCTCTACAAGGCGTCGATCGAGGGCTCCTCGATGGCGCTCGAGAACCACCGACACTTCGCGCTGCGCAAGCCGCGCAGCCTACGCGCGCTGCCCGAGCTGCGCGTGCCGCTCGCGCCTTTCTTCGACGCGTGGGGCGCTCGCGTCGCGGGGACGCTCCAGGACGAGGACCTCGTCGAGACGATCGATGCGCTCGTGCACGGTAGCGAGCGCATGCCGAGCGCGGTGGCCTACCCGCGCGCGCTCGGCGCGATCCGAGAGGCGCGTCCCGACCTCGGCGCTCGGGTGGAGGCGCTCGCGAAGACGAGCCCGCGCCTCCGCACGCTGCTCACGACGCCGCGCGAGGAGCTCGAGGCGCGCTGGAGCGCGGCTGCGCTCGCTCACCTGGACGAGATCCCGGGCCGCGCTTGATGCCAGGTGGGGAATGCGCGCGACAGCCGATCGGATGGTGGGTGTGTGCTGGGGACGGGCTTCGTCATTTTCGTCATATCGGGCTCCCGCCAGGTGGGGTTCGGGCCCGTCCCCAGCTCGGCCGGCCGTGAGCGGCTGTCCGCCGTGCGCGTCAGCGGCGGCGCAGCCAGAGCAGCAGCGCGACGGGCAGCGCCAGGAGCACGACGAGAACCAGGATGGCCGGCAGGCCGCCGTCCGGCTCGCTCTCGCCGACCACGCTCCCGACGACGCGCACGCGGAGCGGGGAGCGCGCGGCCGCCCAGCCTCGCCGTCGCACGGTGCCGCGCACGACGAAGGTCGTGTCGAGCGGACCCTCGCGGCTAGGGTCGAAGCGCAGCGTGAGCGGTGCCGTTCGGTCGCCTCGCGAGAACAGCGTCGCGGAGGCCACACCCTCGAGGGTGAGCCGGTCGTCGGAGATGCCGTCGGCGTCGATCGCCACGTCGACCCCGCGCAGACGGCCGTCGCCAGCGTTCTCGATCCGGAACGTGCGGCTCGAGGCCTCCGCACCGAGCAAGAGCCGGCCGAGGTCGATCGTGACGGTGTCGCCGCTCGGGCTCGCCTCCCCGCGCTCGAGCCGATGCCCGACCGAGACGAGCCCGCGGCTCATGCGCAGCTCGAGGAGGTCTCCATGAAGCTCGCCGTCGAAGACGCCGTGCTCGTCGTGATGCGCGCCGAGCACCAGCGGCCCATCGCCGGCGACGTGGCCGCGGTCGACGATCTCGACCGTCTCGGTCCGATCGTCGATCGAGAAGCGCACGCGATCGCGCGGCGCGTCGAACCGCACGCTCACGCGGTGCACCTCGCCATCGTCGACCGAGAGCGAGCTGACGACGCCCCACGGCTGGCTGTGCCCGAGCCGCGGATCGCCGAAGACCAGCGCGAGCTCTCGGCCCGTGCGATCCGCGCTGCTCCCGATGATCCGATCTCCGTGCGCGAGATCGCCTGCGCGCACCAGCACGCCGAAGTCCAGGAACGCGTCCGAGCGTCCCGTCTGCTTCGAGGTGACGAGCCACTCGCGCCCCGGCGGCGAGGCCGCCTCGTCGAGGCGCACGAACGCTTCGATCGTGAACGACTCGTCGCCGACGGAGAGCGCAGGATGGGCCGGCACGCTCGCGTAGCGAACGGGGCCTTCGTGCATCGTCGCGGTCAGCGAGGGGACCGAGAGCGCGCTCTCGATCCGCGTCGGCGACGCGCGCTCGCCGTCCAGCACGAGGTGCAGCACCGGCACGTGCCGCCGCAAGTGCGTCGGGATCCGATCCCGGAGATCATCCGAGACGAGGCGTAGCGTGGGATCCCCCGCGATCCGGCGCGGGCGCTCCTCGATGGCGATACGGGCTCGAAGCGCCTCCACCTCCGTTCGGTGCTCTCCGGCGATGTCGTGAGCCTCGAGGGGATCGACCGAGAGGTCGTAGAGCTCGACCGTTCCGTCGGCGCGCTCGACGAGCTTCAGATCGTCGGCCCGCAGCGCGCGGCGCGTGCCGGACTCGGAGCCCGCGCCTCGCTCGACGGCCGTATAGATCGCCGCGTGCGCGCGGGGCAGCGCGCCGCCGTGGAGGCCTGCCGCGATGGACACCCCGTCGAGCCCGGACGGGCTCGATGCGCCCGCGAGCTCGGCGAGCGTGGGCAGAAGATCGGTGAGGGAGACGGGCGTCGCGACCGTGGCGCCGGCTGCGACGCCAGTGCCCCACGCGATGAGCGGCACGCGCGTGCCGCCTTCGTAGAGGTCGCGCTTCTGCCCACGGAGGCCAGCGCTCGAGTCGAAGAACGTCTCCTCATGGCCGTCCACCGACGTGGGCCCGTGATCGCTCGTGAAGAGCAGCACCGTGTGATCGAGCGCGCCGCGCTCGGCGAGCCGCGCCGTCAGCCTGCCCACGTCGGTGTCGATGCGGGTGACCATCGCCGCGTAGGCGCGCTCGGGCAGCGGCCAGGGCTCGCTCGCGTAGAGGCCGAGGTCGGGCGGATCGAGCTCGCGGTGCGGCAGCGTGAGCGGCAGATAGAGAAAGAACGGCTGGCCGTCCGTGATGGCGTCGTCGATGAACGCGAGCGCGGCGTCGACGAAGCGGTCGTCGTCGAAGACCACGTGCGCGCCGACGTTCGCTTCGATCGCTTCGCGCACGCCAGCGCCAGCGCCCTGGTCGCGCCAGAGCCACGCGGGGTAGTGCTCCTGCGCGAGCTCCTGGTTGAGCGAGACCAGCACGGTCCCGAACTCGACGTTCCAGGGCGCGCTCCAGGTCGCGAACGGGCTCCCGTCGCGGAGCTCTCCACCGAGGCCCCACTTCCCCATGATGCCAGTGCGATAGCCCGCGGCGCCGAGCACCTCCGCGAGGGTCGCGTCGTCGGGGGAGAGCGGCGTGTTGGGCTCCGCGTTCGTGTGCACGGCGCAGTGCCCGGCGTGGAGACCGGTGAGGATCGAGCAGCGCGACGGAGCGCAGACGGGCGCGCTCGAGTACGCCGCGGTCAGGCGCGTGCCCTCGGTCGCGAGCCGATCGAGCGTCGGCGTGTGGAGGCGCGTCTGCCCGTAGCTACCGAGGTCTCCGTGGCCGAGATCGTCGGCGACGATGAGGATCAAGTTCGGCGGTTGGCCCTCGACACGCGCCGGCACGATCACGACCGCGCCGAGCGCGAGCGCGACCCCCAGGCCAGCCGTGAGCCACCGAAGCATCGGCGAGTTGTATCCCACGTCTCGAGGGCGTAGCTCTCCGCTCGTGTCGACCCGCATTCGTGTCTTCCGGCCAGGGCTGGTGCGCTACGAGGACGCGCACACGCTCCAGGTGCGCCTCCAGGCAGCCCGCATCCGCGGCCTCGTCCCGGACACGCTGCTCCTCCTCGAGCATCCGCCGGTGATCACGCTCGGGCGCGGCGCGAAGGAAGAGCACATCCGCTTTCCGCGCGAGAACCTCCGTGCGCGCGGAGTGGACGTCCACGAGGTGGGCCGCGGCGGCGACGTCACCTATCACGGGCCCGGCCAGATGGTGGCGTACCCGATCCTCGAGCTGCCGCCCGGACGCCAGGACGTGCGCCGCTACGTGAAGGAGCTCGAGGAGTCGATGATCCTGCTCGCGTCCGACTATGGTCTCAGCGCCGAGCGGATCCAGGGCTTCAACGGCACGTGGCTGCGCTCGTCCGAGCTCGGCGACCGGAAGATCGGCGCGATCGGCGTGCGCATCAGCCGCTGGGTGACGATGCACGGGCTCGCCTTCAACGTGAGCACGAACCTCGCGCACTTCGCGCTGATCGTGCCGTGCGGGATCGAAGGGAAGGGCGTCACCTCGCTCGAGCTCGAGCTGGGGCGCGAGGTGCCCATCGGCGAGGTGATGGATCGCTTCGAGGCGCGCTTCGCGTCTCTGTTCGACGCGGAGCTCGAGCGTCGTGAAGGCGATCCGCTCGAGGGCGTCAGCGACGACGAGCTCGATCTCCAGACCCTCTCCGCGTGAGCACCGCCAGCACTGCCGATCGACGCGGCGTCCTCGCGGTCCTCGCCGCCGCGGCGTCGTGGGGGAGCTGGAGCCTCTTCCTTCGACCGACCGGGCTGCCGGGCACGGTCACGTCGCCTCTGTTGATGTTCGGCGTGTTCATGCTCTCGCTCCCCTTGCTCCGCCTCGAGCCGATGCGCCCCAACTGGGATCGCAGGACGGTCGCGATGCTGCTGGCGTACGCTGCGCTCAACGCCACGAACGTCGCCTCGTTCTTTCAGGCGATGAGCACGACGAGCGTCGCCGTCGCAGTGCTCACGCACTCGCTCGCGCCGGTGCTCGTCGCGTTCTTCGCGCCCTTCGTGGACGGGACGAAGAGCCCCCGCGCGATCCCGGCGGCGCTCCTCGCGGTCTTCGGTCTCGCGCTGGTGCTCGAGCCGTGGCGGCCCGAAGCGCGCACGGGCGACGTCGGGCTCGGTGCGGGCCTCGGGCTGCTGAGCGCGTTCGCCTACGCGAGCGCGGTGTTCATGCTCTCGCGGCTCGTGGTGCGCATCGGGAGCGTGCGCGCGATGGGCTATCACTCGCTGCTCGCTTCGATGATGCTGCTCCCGCTCGCCGGCCTGACGGGGTTGCGTCAGGTCGACGGCCTCGACCTCGCGCTGCTGGCCGCGGCGTCCGTGCTCCCGGGGATCCTCGCCGGGCTCGCCTTCGTGCACGGCCTTCGCGCGATCGGCGCGGCGAGGACGGCCGTGCTCTCGCTCTTCGAGCCCGTGGTGGCCTGCTGCATCGGCTGGCTCGCGTTCGGCGAGCACCTCGGCGCGCCAGCGGTGGTCGGCGGCGCGATGGTGCTGGGCGCGGGCGTGCTCGTGTCCGGCACACGGGCGCGCGTCGCATCCGCCCCGTGAAGACCTCGAGGCGCGCTCCACCTCGTCGACCGTGAAGGTCCGGTGGGGAAGGTCGGTGCGATCGAGCTCGCTCATGGAGTACTCGAAGGTCTACGGCCCTTTCTGACGCGGATCGAACGCTCGAGCGCCGGTGGTCTCCGGCGGCGGTGCGGCTAGGCTTCCAGCATGAAGGTCGTCGCGATCCGTGGGGCGGGCGGGCCCGAGGTGCTGGCCATCGAAGAGCGCGAGCCCCGCGCGCTCGAGCCGGGCGAGGTGCGCATCGAGGTGGCTGCGGCCGGGCTCAACCGCGCCGACGTCCTCCAGCGGAAGGGCTTCTACCCGGCGCCGAAGGGCACCGTACCCGACGTGCCCGGCCTCGAGTACGCCGGCTCGATCATCGAGGTCTCGGCCGGCATCGACCCGCTCCGCATCGGCGAGCGCGTGATGGGCATCGTGCCCGGCGGCGCCATGGCGACCGAGGTGGTCGTTTCGGTCCGCGAGACCATCCCCGTCCCGGAGGACCTGTCGCTGGTCGAGGCCGCCGCGATCCCCGAGGTCTTCATCACGGCGTGGGATGCCGTCCGCGTGCAGGGCGAGCTCACGCGAGGGCAGACGCTGCTGATCCACTCGATCGGCAGCGGGATCGGCACCGCCGCGCTGCAGCTCGCACGCGCGTGGGACGTCACGACGATCGGCACCTCGCGCACCGAGGAGAAGCTGACGCGCTGCACCGCGATGGGGCTCGACCACGGCGTGCTCGTCGCGCGGGGCGATCCGAGCTTCGCCTCGCGCGTCGGCGAGCTGACGAGCGGGGCGCTGGCCAACGTCATCCTCGACACCGTCGGCGGCGCCTACCTCGCGGAGAACGTGCGGGCGCTGGCGCCGCGAGGAACGCTCGTGGTGATCGGCCTGCTCGCCGGCATCGAAGGGACCCTCCCGCTCGGCATCCTCCTCGCCAAGCGCGCGCGTGTGATCGGGAGCGTGCTGCGCACGCGGAGCCCGGACGAGAAGGCCGCGATCGCCAGCGGCTTCACGCACGACGTGCTCCCGCTCCTCTCGCGCGGCGAGGTCAAGCCCGTGATCGATCACGTGCTCCCCATGGCTGACATCGCCAACGCGCACGCCGCGATGGAGCGGGACGAGACGTTCGGAAAGATCGTGCTCGTCTGGTAGCGAACGGAAGCGGCTCCAGCCCTCGCCGCTCTTCAGCCCTCGCCGCTCTTCAGCCAGCGCGACACGTTCGCGGCGTTGAGCTTGAAGCCGGCGCTCACGCGAGCGCTTCGTAGCGGCTCGCCCGTCGCGTCTTGGAACACCGAAAGGATCGCGTGCGGATCGTCGTCGTCGGGCGCGATGTCGAGATCCACGCGCACCCGCTGCGCCTCGCCGAACGTGGCGCTCTCGTCCAGGAACGAGAGCGTCTTGTGGAGCTGCGCGCGCGCGGACTGCTCGTGTCGCATGAGCACTTCGTTCGCCGTCTTCACGAGCGTCATGAACGACGGCTGATCGAGCGGCTTCGGGTTCTTCTTGTCGCGTCCCATCGTCCATGGGCCGACGAGCGCCGCCTCGGAGTCGCCGATGCGGGTCATCTCCACAGCCCAGCCGTCGTCGTTCTCGTTCTTGATCACTCTCGCGATCCAGCCGCTCTTCTTCCAGCGCCGCGGATCGGAGGTGTCCTCGTCGCTCGTCGTCTCCGACGTCTCGTCCATGCTCGTGTCGTTCATCTCATCGTCCTCTCTCGGGCGTACGTCGTCGGTGAAGCGCTGCGACTGACGCGGCGCATCCGCTCAGCGCTCGAGCCAGCGGGCGATGGCGTCGATCGCGGACAGGACCCGCGGGGTCTGCCGGCGGAGGAACGTGTCGTCGAGCGGCTGCTCCTTCGGGATGACCGACACCGCCGAGAGCGCTTTGCCGCCGTCGAAGTCCACGTAGGCCATCCTGAGGGTCAGCTCCTCGACCGGCCGACCGAAGGCCGACCCGGGCAAGAGCGCGACGCCCGTCTCCTCGAGCAGACGCCGAGCCAGCGTCTCACCCGTCGTGATCCCGCGCGCGGCGAGCTTCTCCGCCAGCGGCGTGAAGTCCGGAAACACGTAGAAGCCGCCCGTCGGCTGCGCGCAGCTGATCCCGAGGCCCGAGAGCCGACGCGACGTCTGCCGCCCGACTGCGGCGAGCACGCGACGCACGTTCGCGAGATATCGATCGAGGTCCTCGCCGCCCTCGAAGGCCACCACGGAAGCGTACGAGACGGGCGCGCTCGTCGACGTGTACGTCTCGCTCGCGAGGGCGGCCATCGCCTCGCGCACCTTCGCGAGCTCCTGTGGGAACACGAACGTCCCGAGCCGCCACCCGCCCGCGCCGAGCCACTTGGAGATCCCGCCCGAGATGATCGTCCCCTCCGGGTAGTACTTCGCGATCGACGCGTGCTGACCCTTGTGGTGCAGCTCGCCGTAGATCTCGTCCGAGAGCACGAGCACGTCGTGCGCGCGTGCGACCTTCGCGAGCTCGCGGAGCTCCTCGGGACGGAACGTGAGCCCGGTCGGGTTCGACGGATAGTTCAGCACGAGGATGCGTCCGCGGCCGTCCGTCGGGCGGAGCGCCTGGTCGAGCTCCGCTGCGCTCAGCATGAAGCCGTTCGAAGCGCTCGTGGTGATCGAGATCACGTCGCGCCCCAGCACGCGCGCCTGCGGCCCGTACGAGACCCAGGCCGGCGTCGGGATGACGAGATCGCCCGCGAAGACGATCTGCAGGAGGAAGAGCAGCTCCTTGCTGCCTGGCCCGATGAGGACGTCCTCGCCGGTGCGGTCGATCCCGATGCGCCGCTCGACGAAGCCCGCCACCGCGCGCCGGAGCGCCGGGAGCCCTTCCGCCGGGAGATAGTCCTTCTGCCCCGCGTTCTGTCGAAGCGCCTCGACCATCCGCTCCGGCACGGGAAAGGGCGACTGCCCGAGGGCGAGCTTGTAGACCTCGATGCCGGCCGCGCGCATCTCGTCGCAGCGCGCGGCGAGCGCGACGGCAGGAGAGTGGAGCATCCCGCGCACCGCGGGGTTCAGCTGATCGGGGAGGCGGACCATCGGGCGCACGTTGTAACAAGAAACGGCGGAGCCGACGGGCATGTCACGCGCGAGAGCCGGATCGTCTCCGTTCGCGCGGATCGCTCGCTTCACTCCGGGATGCGGAACGCCAGGCGCGGAGCCGTCGAGCCGTTCGGGAACGCCGCGCCGAGGAGCGAGATGACGCGCATGGTCGGCGTGATGTCGTCCGCCACGACGACGGTCGGGCAGACGGCGGTCGCGCACACGGGGCGGGTGGTCGCGCTGATCGCCGACGTCGGCTGCGTCGCTTCTTCCGCGCGGAAGCTGAACGCGCCGGTCGTGAAGGCGCGCGGCGGCGGCATGTCGTCGCTCGAAGGCTGCGGTACGCCCGGGAGCATCGCGACCGTGGGCGCCGCCGCGGGGACGCCTGCGTCGGCCATGTCCGTCTGGTCGAAGCGAAGGATCATCCCCGAGCCGCGCGTCCAGAGCTCGAGCTGCAGGTGACCGCCGGGCGCCGACACGGCGGGGAGGCCGTCGCAGTCCACGTAGTGGCCGCCGCGGCACGCGTCGTAGACCTCGCTCCAGTGAGACGTGAAGTCCTCCCACGGGCGGACGGTGCCCTCCATGGCCACGTCTCCCGAGCTCGGCGCGATCTCCGGCGAGGTGATCGTCATCCAGCGGATCGTCGGGCTCCCATCGGCCGTGCGAACGGCGAACGAGAACTCGTGGTAGCCCGCCGCGAGCAACGTCTGCATCACGCGCACGGTGGTGCCGTACGGGACGACGCCGTGGACGGTCAGCGCCGCCTGTGTGTGCGCCGGCGACGACTGCACGCGCGAGAGAAGCGTCGGGTAGCCCGCGTCCGTCACCTCCGACTCGGCGGGACGCCCGCGCGTCATCTCGAAGAGCGCGTGCCCATCGAGGTGCATCGCGCTCGGGCTGATCTCGATGCGCAGCGCGTTCGTCGGCGTCGCGCCATCGTTCCGCAGCGAGATCGGAACCTCGAGCCCGCCCACCAACGGCGGCAGCTCCGGGTCCGGAGGCGGAGCCTCCTCACCGCACGCCGTCGTCAGCGCGAGGAGCAGCGCCACGGCGGGCGAGGACAGCGAGACCGAGACTCTCCACATGGCGCTCTTCATGGCGCGCGAGAGTAGTCGGGGAGGGTGTTTCCCTCAACAGAGACTCGCAGCCGTGCGTCAGAGGATGACGTCGAACATGTACCCGACCGACAGGCCGAGGAATATGCGCGCGGTGGTCTGCGAGAAGCCTGGCGCACACACGCCGCTCAGACCCTGCGCGTCCGGACCCTCCGCCACGCATCGGTCGGAGACGGGGCTGAGCGTGGTCTCGACGCCGGCGAAGAGACGGACGAGAACGCCTTCATCGAAGCGGTACTCGAGGCCGACCGTGCCGTTGAAGAACCCGGCGAAGTCCCAGTAGCGCGTGATCATCGGCGTGCGATCGCTGGACCAGCTCAGCGGCCCGCCGGCGAAGCCGAGGCGGATCACGAGCGCGAAGTGATCCTGCGGAAGGACGATGCTGACGCCGCCGCTGATGCGCGCGCCGTCCCGGCTGCCGCCGCCGCCGACGTCGAGACGCAGCATCCGGTGAGGCTGAATCAACACCGAGCCGCCGACGATGCCGACCGGCGTGTTCTCGACGCCGCCCGTCAGCTCCACGCCGATGAAGCGATCCCATCGGTGGTGCATGATGTCGATCTGCGGATCGACCTCATCGGACACCTCCGGCTCCGGATCGTCCGCGCGCACGACGCTCGGAGCGAGCATCGGGTAGAGACACGCGAGGCAGGTGAGGAGCGAAGCAACCAGGCGGAAACGCGTCATGGGGATCACCTTCGGCGGCGAGCGAGGGACGGGGATACGAAAACCCGGGCCCGAGAGCAAGCGGGAAGTGGCGGAAAACGCGAACCATTCGCCCGCCTCAGGGCACCGGTCGCCGTTAGGAAACTACCGTGGGCTCGCCATCCCTGGACGGTCGCGGGCGCCCGATGGTACCTCCAACGGCAATGCAACGGGATGCGCCGAGAGGCCGGATGGAGTCGGAGACGGTCGCGGGCTGGGGCCGCATCGGCGTTCCTGGCCGAGAGATCCGCTCCACGGACCTCGAGCGGCTCAGCAAAGGCGCGGTCCTTTCGCGCGGGCTCGGGCGCAGCTACGGGGACAGTTCGCTGCCGCCGCCGGGCGTGCATGAAGTAGCGTCGACCGCTCTCGCCGATCGTCTGCTCGCCTTCGACCCCACCACCGGAATCTTGCGCGCCGAGGCGGGGACCTCGCTCCACGCGCTCAATCGCGTCTTCCTCCAGCGCGGTTTCTTCGTTCCGGTGACGCCCGGCACGCAGTTCGTGACCCTCGGCGGGATGGTCGCGTCGGACGTTCACGGCAAGGAGCACCACGTTCGTGGCTGTTTCGGCGAGCACGTGACGCAGCTCCGCATGCGCGTCGCCGATGGTCGCGTCCTCACTTGCTCGGACACCGAGCACCAGGACCTCTTCCGCGCGACGATCGGCGGGATGGGCCTCACGGGGCACATCCTCGAGGTCGAAGTGAAGATGCTGCAGATCGCTTCGCCGTGGATCCGGCAGGAGAGCGTGCGCGTCGACGATCTCGATTCGTTCCTCGTGGCGCTCAAAGACGCTGCGGCGCGCTTCCCGTACACCGTCGGCTGGATCGACTGCCTCACGCGCGGCGCGCACATGGGTCGCGGGATCTTGATGGCGGGTGGTTGGGCGAGGCCCGACGAGGCCCCGTCGCGCTTTCCGGATCCGCTTCCGCGCGTGACGATGCCCTTCGAGCTGCCGAGCGCCGTTCTGGGCGGGAAGATCCTCGGACGCCTCTCGGTGAGCGCGTTCAACGAGGCCTTCTTCCGTCGTCACATCCCGCGCAAGCGCACCGGGATCGTGCACTGGGAGTCGTTCTTCTATCCGCTCGATGCCGTTCGCGAGTGGAACCGGATCTACGGGCCGCGAGGCTTCACGCAATATCAATGTGTGCTGCCGGTGTCGGCGGGTCCGGACGCTGCGCGCCGTGTGCTCGAGATCCTCACGCGGTCCGGCGGCGCGTCGTTCCTCTGCGTGATCAAGGACTGCGGACCGGAAGGAAAGGGCATGCTCTCGTTCCCGATGTCGGGCATCTCGATCGCGCTCGATCTCTCGGTCACCGACGACACGCAGGCGCTCGTCGATGCGCTCAACGTGCAGGTGATCCGCGAAGGGGGGCGTATCTATCTGACGAAGGACACCTTCACGCGGCCCGATCACTTCCGCGCGATGGAGCCGCGGCTGCCAGCGTTCCTCGAGGTGCGGCGCAAGTGGGATCCCGAGCTGAAGATCCGGAGCGCGCAGTCCGTGCGTCTGTTCGGAGACCACGCGTGAGCCGGCCGTTGCGTGTGGTCGTGTTCGGCGCGACGAGCGGGATGGGCCGTGCAGTCGCGCGTCGGCTCGCCAAGCGCGGCGATCGCGTGTTCGTGCTCGGCATCGGCGAGAGCGAGCTTGCGCGCTCCGCTGCGGATCTGGGCGTGTACGCCGGCGGGGCGCCCGTGTCGTACGCAACGTGCGATCTCATGGCGCCCGAGACGTTCGGGCCGGCGCTCGACCTCGCCGACCGTGCGCTCGGCGGCTTCGACACCGTCGTCGTCACGGCCGCGCTCTTCGCATCGCAGGCCGACCTCGAGACGGATGCCGCGCTGACTGCGCGCCTCCTGACGGCGGACTTCACGAACACAGTGCTCTTCTGCGAGGAGGCCAAGCGCCGCCTCCTGACGCGCGGCGGCGGCACTCTCTGCGTGTTCAGCTCCGTCGCCGGCGATCGAGGGCGCAAGCCGGTGATCCTCTACGGCGCGAGCAAGGCCGGTCTCACGCACTACCTCGAGGGGCTCGATCACAAGCACCACGCCGCGGGCCTGCGCGTCGTGACGGTGAAGCCGGGGTTCGTGAAGACGGCCATGACGACGGGCCTCAAGCCTCCGCCGTTCGCCGGCGAGCCCGACGAGGTCGCGGAGCGGGTCGTGCGCGCGATCGATCGCGGCTCTCCCGTCGTCTACGCGCCCGCGCCGTGGGCGGCCGTGATGGGCGTCATCACGCGGCTGCCGCGCTTCGTGATGCGTCGCGTAGGTTTTTGATCCCGGCGAGCCGATCGAGCGGACACTCGTGCCGGGATCGGCTCGCTACGCGGGCCCTTACTGCGATCACGCCTCGCCGATCGAGTTCAAGAACTCCTCGGCCTCCCGCAGCTCGGAGTCCTCGATACGCGCTCGCCGGGCCCAGAGGACAGCCTTCTGGTGGTCGCCCTGACGGCTCGCGATCTGCGCCTGACGGAGGAACGCCACTGCCTTGGTCATCGGGCCCGGCGTCTTCTGTAGCGTGACCACCTTGAGGGCGTTCATCGCGCTCGCGTCGTCTCCGAGCGACATCGCGAGATCCGCGAGCTCGGCGGCGACGCTGTTCGACGTCTTGTCGGTCTCCATCGCGACCTTCAGCCACTCGAGCTGCGTCTGCGCGTCGCCCGAGAGCCCGGCGATGCGCGCCATCCGCTGCTGGAGCGCGGCGAGCTGAGGCGATCGACGGCGCCCCTTCGTGTTGATGGCGCCCTGCAGGATCTCGACGGCCTCGGCCAGCGCGTCCGATCCGATCAACGCGTCGACGAGCAACACGAGCAGGTCGAGGTCGTCGTCCTTGATCGCGAGCGCCTCGCGAAGGGGAGCTATCGCGCGCGCAGCTTCCCCGAGGTTGTAGACGAAGATCTCGCCAGCCTTGCGGAGGAGCTCGAAGCGAGCCTCACCTTCTGCCTGCTGGGCATCGAGGAGCAGGATCCCCGTGAGCTCCTCGAACGCCTCGACGGCTTCGTACAGGCCGCGAAGCGCCTGACGGATCGACGCCTGCTCCGGCTGATCCCGATGAACTTGCTCGAGCCCGAGCCGCGCGGCGGCCGGCGTGCCCGCTTGCGCCGCCGCTTCGTAGAGCCGTACCGCGATCTCTGTCTGGGCCTCGGCCGTCTCGAGGGAGACGAGCTTCGTGCCGTGGGCGACGACGTCGGCCCAGCGCTCGGCGGCGCTGTCCATCTCGACGAGCGTGCGCAGCGCCGAGAGGTCGCTCGGATCGCGCTCCACCCACGCTGCAAGGACGTCACGGCCTCGAGCCGCGTCGTTCGTCGCGCGAAGGACCGTCGACAGACGGAGGGTCGTCGCGCGCTCGGTCTCGAGATCGCCGCTCGATGCGAGGCTCTCTCGGTGCGCATCGAGCGCGGCGACGAGGACGTCGCGGCTGCCCCGCGCGTCGATCCGGAAGGCCTCCTCGGCGTCCGCAACGGCCGGCGCCGAGTTGTTCAGCGCGAGGTGGAGCTTGCTGCGCGCGCGAAGCAGGTGGGCGCGCTCCGCCGTCGCATCCGGACGCGACTCGAGCGCCGCTCGCACGGCCTCGGCCGCATCGTCGATACGCCCGCAGGCAGTGAGCGCGTCGATGAGCTCGGCGAGGAGCTCGAGGTCGTCCGGCGCATGGGTCCGCGCCTCGGCCAGGACGTCTGCCGCGCGCTCCGGTCGATCGAGCTCGCCGCGGTAGAGCGCCGCCGCCTCGCGGAAGCGCGTGAGCGCCTCGCCGGGGCTCGCACGGTGCGCGGCGTCGTACGCGATGAGGTCGGCGACCGCGTCGAGGTCGTTCCTCTCGCGCAGCGCCGTCTCCAGCCGGGTCCGGAGCTTCTCGTGCTCGGGCGCGGCGCGGAATCCCGTGTCGAGGGCACGCAGTGACGCGTCGGCGTCCTCGAGCTCGGCGAACTGGTCCGCCACCGAGAGCGCGAGCTTCGCCGCGGCCTTGCCCTCCTCGACGGCGAGCAGTCGCTCGCCGAGCGTCGCGCGATCGCGGGCGTCGTCGTCCTTGCCGTAGAGGCCATAGAGGGCGCGCAGGAGCCCGGCGTCCTCCGCGGCCCAGTCCAGACCCGCGCGGTACGCGTCCATCGCGTCCTCGCGGCGCGTGCGCGCGAGCAAGCCGCCGGTGCGAAGCGAGAGCGCTGCCACGGCCGTCGCGTCGCTGCGGTCGCGCGCGCGATCGAGCTGGAGGCGCAGCAGGTCCGCGAGCTCCTCCTCGCGTCCGGCCTTCTCGAAGATGTCGGCCAGCCGCTCCGATGCCGCCAGGTGATCGGGCTCTTCCTCGAGGACCTCGCGGAGCACGGTGATCGCGTCCTCTTCGGCCGCATACCGGCCCATCAAGCGGTTCGCCATCTCCATTCGGAGCTGGTTCCGATCGCCGGGCTCGATGAGGCCATCCAGCGTGCGTCGGACGAGCGCCTCGTAGCCCTCGCGGTCCTCGACCGCCTCGTAGGCGTCGGCGGCCGGCCCCCAGAGCGTCTGGTCCTTCGGCTCGGACTCCATGAGCCGCGCGTACGTGTTCGCCGCGAGGCGCGCGTCGCCGCCGGCGGAGCCCGCGAGCACCGCGAGATCGCGAAGCAGCGATTCGGTCTGCTCCGGGTCGCCGGCCGCATCGGCCGCGTCGACGGCCGACTGCATCCAGGTCAGCGCCCCCGGAACGTCACCCGCGTCGCGCCGTCGTTCGGCGAGGGTCGTCGGGATCCAGAGAGATCCCGAGAGCCCGTCGATCGATGCCTTCGCGATCTCGGCGCCGCGCACGAGCAGGAGCTCGGCGCCAGCGTGCTGGCCGAGCTGGGTCGCGAGCTCGACCGCCTCACGCACCTCGTCGATCGAGGCGTTCTCACGCCCGACGCGATGGGTGAGATAGGCGAGCAGGAGGTCCGAGTCTCCGGCGCCTCGAGCCGAGCGCTCCCAGAGCGCGTGAAGGCCCTCGTGATCGGGGAAGAGCGCCGCAGCCGCCGCCGCCGTGCGCGCCGTGCGCGCGTGATCGGAGTCGCGCCCCACGGCGTCGATCAGCGTGTCGAGGCCGCTCTCGAGCGACTCCTCCGAGCGGAGCTCCACCTCGGCGATGCGATAGAGAGCGTCGGTCTTCGCGCTCTCGGGGATGTCGTCCTCGGGACGGCCGAGCGCGCTCGTGTCGACGCCGGCCGCGACGAGCCGCCTGAGCACTCGGATCTCTTCGATGCGATCACCTCGCAGCGCGGCCACGCGCCCGAGCGCGCGCCACGCGTCGACGGTACGGACCCCGAGCGACTCGACGCGCGCATACGCCTCGGCGGCGCCGTCCACGTCCTTGGCGTCGTTCTCCAGGATGTCGCCGAGCTGCATGAGCAGCTCGCTCGCGAGGGGCGCGTCCTCCTTGCGGCGCGTCGCGCGATCGATGAGCCCTCGGAGCGACGTCGCGAGGCGCGCGCTCTGCTCCAGGCGCTTGGCGAGAGCGCGCGCCGCAGCGATCTGCGTGCTCCACTCGGGCGCGAGCTCGATGGCCGCGAGACGCGCATCGAGCGCCTCGGCCGGCTTGTTCTGAAGGAGGTCGAGGACGTCGGCCTGATCGGCCAGCGCTCTGGCCCGCGGGAGCCCCTCGGGGTCGAGCTGCATGCGGCGCGCGAGAAGCTTGTCCGCGAGCTCCGCTTCCTTGCGCGCGATGAGCACCTTCGTGAAGCGCGCGGCCTCGGCGCTCGACTGGTGCGCCGTCTCGATGGCGGACTCGAGCAGCTCGTGAGCCTGCGCATCCTGGTCTCGGTCCTTCGCGAGGCGCGAGAGCTCGTAGAGCACCTCGCTCGCGCCGACCTGCACGTCGGGCGAGTCCGGCGACTGACGCCGCACGAGCAAGAGCAGCGCTCTGTAGGCCCGCTCCGAGCGATCGAGCTGACCGCCCTCGCGAGCGAGCTGACCGAGGAGCCGCAGGATGCCCGGGTGGGCGAGGTCCATGCCCGAGGCCTTGTCGAGGTGGTCGAGGGCCTCCTTGATGTCCCCCGCCGCGTGCGCGACCTGCGCGAGCTGGTAGTGAGCGTTGGCGCGCTCGGGCGAACGGCGACGCCCGAAGTCGGCGATCATCTGCTCGAGCAACGCGCGCGCGTCGTCGAGCCGGTTGCTCGCGCGGTAGCCCTCGGCGAGCGTGCTCTTGAGCTCGAGATCGAGCGCGCCTTCCTCGCGCGCCGCTTCGAGGATCCCGACCGCCTCGTCCGGCGTGCCGAGCGCGTTCTTGTACAGGCTCGCGGCCTCGCGCACGTACGCGAGCTTGGTCTCGCCGCTCACGTGCTTGCTGCCGTCGCGGAGCAGGTTCGCGAGCTCGAGCGGCTTGTCCGTCGTGCGATAGAGCTCGGCGAGCCGATCGCGCGCGGCAGACGCGCTCGGATCCTCGGTGAGCGCGCGCTCGAGGGCGAGGATGCCGCGGTCGATGCGCCCGGCCGAGATGCGTGCCTCGGCGAGTCGCAGCGCCACGTCGGTGCGGCCGGCGCCCTTGGTCTGTTCGAGCTGCTTCTCGAGCCACTCGGCGGCGAGCGCGGGCTCGTTGCGCGAGAGGTGGATCCGCGACAGCGCCTCGAGAGCGTCGGTCGTCGGAGCCAGGCTCACGACGCGGCGATAGGCGCCGAGCGCCCGGTCGGCATCCCGGAGCTGCTCCTCACCGATCTTCGCGACCTTCGACCAGAGCCCCGCGGCGCGGGTCGGATCGGCCTCTTCCAGCTTCTTCGCCTGGGTCGCGAGCAGGTCCGCCAGCTCGACGTTCCGGCCCT
Organism: Polyangiales bacterium; assembly: GCA_038252025.1. Classification (GTDB taxonomy): domain Bacteria; phylum Myxococcota_A; class Polyangia; order Polyangiales; family Sandaracinaceae; genus JBBSAT01. The sequence goes on from JBBSAT010000005.1 coordinate 45,329, forward strand.
TGCCTTCGAGCACCAGCGAGACCTCGGCGATCGACTCCACGTGGCCAGGCTGCTCGGCGAGGTTCGCGCGGAGCATGTCGACGCGCCCGCCCTTGTCTTCGAGGTTCCCGAGGAGCCGCGCGACCTCGAGCCGAACCACGAGCTTCCGCTCGGGGCCGAGGTCGAGCTCGAGCTCGCGCTTCCGCAGCGCGAGGAGCTCCGGCACGCGTCCGCGCGCTTCGAACGTCTTCGCCAAGCGGTCCACGACCTCGGCGTCTTCGAGCGTGTCCTCGATGACCTGCTGGTAGAGCCGCATCGCGCGCGTCTCGTCACCCAGCTTCTCTCGCGCGAGATCGCCGGCCTGGCGGAGCATCGCGCGCGACTCGCTCGCGGGAACGGGGAGGCGTGACCCCTCGACGAGCCAGTCGATCGCGTGCGCGATGCGCCCCGCGTCGACCTCGAGGCGCACGAGCGACGTCAGCGCATCGAGCGAGGTTCGATCCGCCGGACGCTCGCCCTTCGCCGGCTCGCCCTTGAGCCACAGACGCGTCGCGGCGCGCTGGAGACGTCCCAGGATCTCGCGCGTGAGCACGGGGTCCTTCACGTTCTCTTCGGCGATGCGCGCTGCGTCGAACAGCGAGTCGAGGTCGCCGGGGAGCTGATCGGCGAGCGCGAGGAGCGTGTCGACGAGGCGCTGCCCGGGAGCGCGCCAGGAGAGCCGCGCGAGCTCGCGCAGGGTGTCGGTGTGAGCCGGATCGAAGGCGAGCGCTCGTGCGAGGAGCGTCTCGGCGCGCTCGAGATCGCCGCGATGGTCTCGATGCCAGGCTGTGAGCCGCACGAAGAACGACCGGAGCAGCTCCGCCTGCGCCCGCGCCTCGGTCGGCGACAGCGCCGTCACACGTTCTTCGACCGCCGTCTCGGCGGCGCTCGCGAGGGCGTCCCACGCGCTCTTCGTCTCTCCCGCCGTCTCGACGAGATCGAGCAGCTGCTCCTCGATCGCCTTCAGCGCGAAGGAGTTGTCGACGAGGGTTCGGGCGACGAGCCCGAAGTCGTCCGTCTGCGCCGCCAGTCGGACCACCTGCTCGGCGACGGCGAGGTTGCCGGGCTCGATCGCCAGCGCTGCGCGCGCGGCGGCGAGCGCCTCCGCGGCGTGATCGCCCTCCTCGAAGAGGTCGGCCGCCGTTCGCGCGAGACCGAAGGACCGGAGCGGATCGGCATCGAGCGTCCCGCTCGCGGTCGCCAGCGCGACGGCCGCGTCGTTCTTTCGACCGGTCGCCGCGGCGAGCCGCAAGAGCTCACGCTCGATCGCCTCGTCGTCAGGGCTCGCTGCGAAGGCTTCCTGGATGCGGTCGAACGCGCGTCCCGGATCGCTTCGGCGTTCTTCTTCGAGGCTCGCGGCCTCACGCAGGAGTCGGACGCGCGCCCGTGCGCCGTCCGCAGCGTCGAGCCGGTCGGGCAGGAGCGCGAGGAGCGCGTCGACGTCGTCGGTGCGGCGCGCGGCCTCGGCCAGGCCCTCGACGGCGCCTCCCTTCGCTTCGGGGACCGCGAGCAAGGTCGACAGACCGCTGCGAGCGAGAGGGTGCGACGGATCGAGACGGATCGCCTCGTGGTAGAGGCGCGCCGCGCTCGTCACGTCCGCCATCGGGCCCGCGCGGAGGGCGGCGAGGCGAACCAGCATCTCCACGGCGCGCTCGGCGTCGCGCTTGCTGCCGCGCTCGAGCAGCTCGTTACGCTCCTCGTGCCGAGCCTCGCTCTCGAACAGGCGCGAGAGCGCGTCGACGGTCTCGTTGGTCTCGCCGTACTCGCTCGCGATGCCGTGCCAGGTGTCGATCGCGGCGGCCGCGTCGCCGATGTCGTTCTCCTGGATGCGCGCGATCTCCACGAGGTCGGCCCGGCGAACGGCTGGCGCGAGCGGGAGCGCTGCGCGCTGTGCGAGCGTCCGCACGCGCTCGTCGTGCTCGCCCGTCTCGCGGAGGATCTCGCTCTTGGCCTCGAGGGCCTCGAGGTCGGCCGCATCGAGCACGAGACGCTGATCCCAGGCAGCGAGCGCGCGCGCGCTCTCTCCGAGCTCGGCGGCGAGGCGTGCGGCGCTTCCGAGCGCGCGTCGGCGCTCCGACGCATCGGTCTCGAGCGTCGCGAGCTGCTCGCGCAGTGCGAGCCGATCTCTGGCGCGCTCGGCCCCGGCGGCGTCGAGCAACGTCGCGAGCCGTCGTGCGACCTCGAGCCGTCGCGCTGCGCTCGTCGCCTCCGCGTCGAGGACGCGCCGGTAGAGCGCCTCGGCCGCATCACGGTCGACTCGGCCCCGCACGTCTGCGGCCGCGACCAGAAGCTCGTTGCGTCGCGAGGTGCTGGTGGACGCCGCCGCCGCCGCTTCCAGCGCCGTCGCCAGCTCGGCGTGCGCGCCGATGCCGTCGGCGACGCGGGCCAGCCGCTCTTCGGCCTCACCGTCCGAGGGATCGAGCGCGAGGAGCGCCGACCACTGATCGATCGCCGCCGGGGCATCGCCGGCGGTCTCCGCTCGCTCGGCCAGCTCGCGGTGCAGCGCGACCTTCTCTTGGCCCTTCGAGAACGCGAGCGCGGCTCGCGTCACGCGCTCGACGTCGGTGCCGCGGTTCGCGCTCGCATAGCGGGCTCGAAGCTCGGCCAGCGCCTCGCGCCGCACCTCTGCTGCTGCCGTCTCGAGCGCCATCACGCGCTCGACGAGCGCCGTCGCCGCTTCCGTCGCGAGCTCCTCGTCGAGCAAGCTGCGCGCTTCCTCGAGAGCCTTCGCCGGGTTCGCGAGCGCGTCGAGATACGTCCCCGCGATCCGGAGGCGGGTCGCTTCGCTCGACGCATCGGCGCCCTTGCGCCAGAGCGCGATCAGCTCCTCGTGCCGACCTTGCCGCTCGAGCAAGCGCTCGAGCTGGTTGGCGACCTGCGCATCGTTCGGCCGCAGCTCCGAGAGCGTTGCGAGGTAGCCGATCGCTCGGTCGGGCTGTCCCGCGAAGTCCTTCGCGAGCTGCATCGCCTCCTCGAGGAGCTGCGTCTTGCGGTACGGATCCTCCGCCGCCGCGAGCGCGCGATCGTAGAGCGCGAGGAGGTCGTTCCATCGCTCACGCACCGTCATCAACACGGTCACGCGCGCGAGCGCCCAGTCGGCCTTCGCATCGAGCGTCAGGATCCGGGTGAGCACGTCCGCGAGGTGCGGCGAGTCCTCGCCGTACCACTCCTCGTGGAAGCCGACGGCGCGCTGACCGAGCTTCGCGACGGCATCCACCGAGAGCGGTCGCGCGAGGATGTCGCGGTAGAGCTGACCGACCTCGTCGGGACGCTGCAGCGACGCAGCGATCTCTTCGAGGTCATCCCACGCGTCCGCGGCTTCCGGATTCGCTTCGACCTGTGTGAGTGCGGCCTTCAGACGGGGATCGAGCTCGCTCATGACAGCCTCGTTCAACGCCCCCGCATCGTGCGGGGGCCCGGAGGATATCAAGGTGCGGCGCCCCTTGGATCATCGATCGCGGCCGTTGGGGACGCAAAAGCGCACTTCACGTCCAGGAATTTCTGCTGAAGGCTTGCTCAGTGGCTCGCGAACGTCATTGTGGCGGTTCTGCGGCCGGGGCTGGTCGCGAGGAGCCAACATGCATCGACTCGACCTCCGCGCTCTGCGCACCTCTCTGTACGTTCTCACTCTGTCTCTCTCGTGTGCGACCCTCACCGGTTGCCCGGGTCCTGCGGCCACGCCGGACGACGCCGCGATCGACACTGGCGTCGTCCCTGACAGCGGACCGCCGCGCGACACAGGTGTGCGCGACACGGGAGCGGGCGACACCGGCCCGCGCGACGGAGGCGTCGATGCTGGCCCCGTCTGCGGCGACGGCGCGCTCGCCGCGTCCGAGGGCTGCGACGACGGCAACACGGTCACCGGCGACGGCTGCTCATCGGGCTGCGTGCTCGAGGCCGGCTGGGACTGCTCGGCGACAGCGCCGACGGCCTGCACCGAGATCTGCGGCGACGGAGTCGTCGTCGGAGCGGAGGCCGGCGCGCTCGGCTGCGACGATGGCAACACGGACCTCGCCGATGGCTGCGACGACCTCTGCGTCGTCGAGCACGGATTCTCCTGCGCAGGCGAGCCGAGCGTGTGCACGGCCGGCTGCGGCGACGGCGTCATCGCGGGCAGCGAGGAGTGCGACGACGGCGCGATGGTCGACGGCGATGGCTGCTCCGCTGCGTGTGCGTTCGAGACCGGATACACGTGCACGGGTGAGCCGAGCGCCTGCACGGCGACCTGCGGCGACGGCGTGATCGCCGCCGGCGCAGAGACCTGCGACGACTCGAACGTGGCTGCGGGCGACGGCTGCGACGCGAGCTGCCAGACGGAGGCTGGCTATACGTGCACCGGCGCGCCGAGCGTGTGCGGCGCGACGTGCGGCGACGGCGTCATGGCCGGCGCGGAGACTTGCGACGACGCGAACCTCGTCGACGGCGACGGCTGCGACAGCAACTGCACGCTGACCGGCTGCGGCAACGGCATCATCACGGCCGGCGAGAGCTGCGACGACGGCAACACCGTCTCCGGGGATGGCTGCCACTCCTACTGCGTCTCCGAGATCGAGATCGAGCCCAACGACGACGGAACGCCCAGCACGGGCGGCAGCGGCGCGGAGGGGAACGACTTCGACGCCACCGCGGTCGCGAACGCGAACGACAACGGCATCATCACGGACACGTTCGTGATGCGCGCGGCTTGGGCCGTCGCCGGTGACGAGGACGTCTTCGCGCTCGCGAACACGGGCGGCGTTCCGGTCATCTTCACGGTCGAGACGTACGAGGCCGCCGACGGCAGCTGCCCCGCGCTCGACAGCGTGATCAGCATCCGCGACGACCTCGGTGCGCTCATCGTCCGCGACGACGACGGCGGTGCCGGCGCGTGCTCGCTGGTGCGAGTCATCATCCCCGCCGGCGAGACGTACTACGTTCACGTCACCTCCTACGGCGATGCCGACACGGCGGCGCTCTACTTCGTCAGCATGAGCCTCTGCGGCGATGCCATGGCGACCGGCGGCGAGGTCTGCGACGACTCGAACGGCGTCGAGGGCGACGGTTGCGACTCCAACTGCACGGTCTCTGCGTGCGGCAACGGCATCGCGGCGGGGACCGAGGCGTGCGACGACGGCAACGCGACGAACGGCGACGGCTGCGACTCCAACTGCACGGTCTCCGCGTGCGGGAACGGTGTTCGCGCCGGGGCCGAGGGTTGCGACGACGGGAACGCCGCGGCCGGCGACGGCTGCGCGCCAGGGTGCACCATCGAGGCTGGCTATAGCTGCACGACGGCGGTGCCGAACGTTTGTGCGCTCACGTGCGGCAACGGCATCGTCAACACGGGCGAGGCCTGCGACGACGGCAACATGACCCCCGGCGACGGCTGCACCGCCTGCGCGATCGACCCCGGCTACGTCTGCAGCGGCGCGCCCTCGACGTGCCGCATTCCCGGCCCGGGCGACGCCTGTGTCCAGGCCATCGCGATCAGCGGGAGCACGACCCGACTCGGCGAGACGGTTCAGACGGGTCTGATCGGCGCCGCGAGTCCGTGCAGCGGCAGCGGCGGGACGGCGCGCTGGTACAGCGTGACGGTCCCGGCGGGTCAGCGCGCGACGCTGACCTTCACACCGACCGGCACGCCGACCTGGGATCCGATCGTCCACCGCGTGGCCAGCTGCGCGGCGACCACGTGCACCAACGTGGACGCCGGTCTCTCGGGTGACGCGGAGACGCTGGTTCTCGACAACAGCGCGAGCGGCACGCCTCTCGTCCAGCTGGTGGCGATCGAGTCGTACTTCTCGACGACGAACGGCGTGTACGATCTCGTCGCCGCGTACCCGATCTGCGGGAACGGCGTGGCCGAGGGCACCGAGACCTGCGACGACGGCAACACCGCCCCGGGCGACGGGTGCTCCGCTGCGTGCGTAGTCGAGGCGACGTTCAGCTGCTCGGGCACGCCGTCGGTATGCTCGGTCGCGACCTACACGCTGGCGCCGATCACGGCGGCCTGTGTCGACACGAGCGCGGGGACCACGCTCGCCGGCGTGGACACGGACGACTCGGTCTCGGCGATCGCGGCGCTGCCGTTCCCCTTCACGTACTTCGGCGGCGCGGCCAGCAGCTACACGGTGACGAGCAACGGGTTCGCCCAGCTGTGGCCCACGGCGACCGGCCCCGGGTCGACCGCGTACTTGAACACGACGCTCCCCACGGCGGGCGTACCGAACGGCACCCTCGCGGCATTCTGGGACGACCTTCGGCCGAACACGGGCGCGCTCGTCCGCACGCTCACGACCGGAGCGGCGGGCTCACGCGACTTCGTCATCGAGTGGAGCGACTGGCGTGTCGGCACCGGCACGGTGGTGACCCTCCAGCTCCATCTCTTCGAGGGGACGAACGTCGTCGAGGCTCGCTACTGCACCCTGACAGGCACCGCCACGGACGGGAGCAGCGCGACGGTCGGCATCGAGAACTTCTCGGGCTCGGCGGCGTCTCTCCAGTCGTTCAACGTCGTCGGCACAGCGGTGGCCGGCAGCGGCTACCGCTGGACCCCGAACCCGTGAGCGCGCGGCCCTGAGGGGCTGCATCGCTGGCCGCACGAGGCCCTCGGTCGAAAGACCGGGGGCCTTCGTCGTCCGTCGCCACGATCCTTCCTCGACCGTGCCGCGCGGTCTTGACGGCCGCGAAGCGTCGCGCTACCTAGCCGCTCCGCTGCGGGACTAACTCAGTGGTAGAGTGCGACCTTGCCAAGGTCGAAGTCGAGGGTTCGAATCCCTTGTCCCGCTCTCGAACGCGAGAGACAGAGAAGGCCAGCCTGAGGAAGCTCAGCTGGCCTTCTGCTTTTTGCGGCCGCTACTCGTGGCGCACGCCGTCGGCCGGCAAGAGCCGTGCGGCCCACCAGCTCGGCACGAGCGTCGCGATGACGCAGATGCCGAGCGCGATGAGGATCGTCCACAGGAACTCGTCGAAGCTCGTCTGCACGGGCAGGTGATCGATCAGGTACACGTGCGGGTCGAGCGGGAACGGATTCGACTCGAGCAAGAGGCAGACGCCGCCCCCGAGCGCCAGCCCGATCACGGTGCCGAGCAGCCCGATGACCATCCCCTGGACCATGAAGATCGAGAGCACGTGGCTGTCGCGCGCACCCATCGCCTTGAGGATCGCGATCTCTCGCTTCTTCTCGAGCACGATCATGATGAGCGTCGCGATCACGTTGAACGCGGCGACGAAGATGATCGTCGCGATCACCAGGCTGAGCATGATCTTCTGGATCTCGAGCGCCGTGAAGAGATTGTGGTTGAGCTCCTCCCAGTCCATCGTGTGGTAGGGCCCGCCGCCGAGGACGCGCTCGAGCCGGCGCGAGATCATCGCGGCGTCATCGATGTCCCTGAGGCGAATCTCGACGCCGTCGACGCTGTCGCCGCTCTCGAAGAACGACTCGACCTGGTAGAGGTCGGCGTACACGAGGTGCGTGTCGTACTCCTCGAAGCCCGCCGCGAAGATGCCGATCACGCGGAACTCGTGGCTCACCGGCGTCGTCGGAGTGGCGCGGAACATCGAGGTGTTGAGGCCGGCGAGCGGCGAGATGACCCGCACGCGATCACCGACGTGGATCCCGAGGTTCTGCGCGAGCGTCACGCCGACGACCAGCCCCGGGAGATCTTCCGTCGGCACCACGTCAGCGCGATCCGCGTGGAAGAGGTCGTCCTCGGCGCTTGCCGGAGCGAGCCCGTCGAGCGCGGCGAGGGCCGCCTCTGCCTCGGCGGGCGTAGGCACGTGGACCATCGGCAGCGGCACTGCCTCGTCGGTCTCCGGTGACGCCGCCTCTTCGTGCACGGCATCGGGAGCGGGCTCGACCGTCCGGCCCTCCACCATGGCCGTCACCCGCGCGAGATAGGCGTCGAGGTCTTCGCCCTCGCGGTGCTGGCGATCGTGCTCGTCCTCGGGCCGCCGAGGAGGGAGCGTGCCCGGGATGCGGATGCCCTCCAGCGATCCCTCGATCATCTGGTCCGGCAGGTCCAGCACGGTCGGCATCAGATCCGGATCGATGCCCTTCACGAGCACCCCACCGATGCGGTCGCCGTTCGCGAGCATCATCTCCTTGATGAGAAACGGGCCCGCTCCGGCCACCTCCGGCATGTCGCGCGCACGCGCGATCACGTCGCGGTACTCCTCGAAGTCTCCGTACCGCATGACGAGCACGTGGGCGTTCACGCCCAGGACCTTGTTGCGGAACTCCTCCTGGAACCCGGAGGTGATCGACATCACCGCCAGCAGCGCGGCGACCCCGAGCGCGACCCCCGACACGGCGATGAAGGTGATGACCGAGACGGTCTTCGTCTTCTTCGAGCGCAGGTACCGGAAGCCGATCGCGAGCGCGTAGTTCATGCGGGACGAGGGCCCTCTACCACGGCGCCGCCGCCGCCGACACGACGCTCAGCCTTCTTCCTCTTCTTCCGCGAAGCGGTACATCGCGGTCATCCCGATCGCGTGGGCGCACTTGCCACACAGCGGAAGCTCCTCACGGACGACGTCGTCCCCGCGGACCCTGATCGTCAGCCCATGTCCGGCGGGCTCTCCGGCGATCTCCGCCCCGCATGCGTCGCAGCGCAGGCCACGCTTCTGAAATCGTGTCGCCACGCCCCGGAGCGTACCCTGCGCCGCGACCCGCCGCATCGCAGACCAAGCCTGGGAGGGGTCTGGGACGACTTCGAGGTCGGCCTTGAGGCGCACCGAGACCTTGCTAGGGTATCCAGTCGGGGCGGACGTGCCTGGGGGGCCCAGGTTCGGACGCCTTCGCGTGGCAGCTCCGCACACACCTCACATTCTTACGAAAACCCCGATCGGGGTGACACGAGGACCGATGGCACTCTCGAAGCACATGAACGCGGCGATCCTTGCCGCGCTCCCTCTTCTCGCGGGGGCTTCCCTCGTATCCGGCTGTGGCGGGCCTGCGCGGACGCCCGCCTGTGGGGATGGGTTCCTGGACCTCGCATACGGCGAGGAGTGCGATGACGGCAACGACGCGCTCGCGGACGGCTGCTTCCCGAACACGTGCACGGTCGAGCCGATGTGGGAGTGCACCGATACCACCCCGCTCGACGGCGTTCCCGGCACGTGCGTCATGCTCCGCTGCGGCGACATGCGCGTCACGGCCGGCGAGGAGTGCGACACGGGCGGCACCTCGACGGCGACGTGCGACGCGGACTGCACGATGCCTGAGTGTGGCGACGGTCTGCTCAATCGGGCCGCAGGCGAGGAGTGCGACGACGACAACGTCAGGGCCGGCGACGGCTGCACGCCCGCCTGCATCATCGAGCCGGCGAGCTGCGGCAACGGCGTCTGCGATCTCACCGGCGCAGAGACCTGTGCGAACTGCATGGGCGACTGCAATTCCGATCCGACGTGCAACGGCTGCACGGACGCGGACGGCGACGGCTACTACGACATCGCGTGCGGCGGCAACGACTGCGACGACACCGCCCCGGACGTGCATCCGGACACGCTCGACATCCTCTGCAACGGGATCGACGACGACTGCAACGCCGCCACCTCGGGCACCGTGGACGCGGACATGGACGGCTGGCGCTGCGGTCTCGACTGCGACGACACGAACGCGATGATCAGCCCGAGCACCGCAGAAGTCTGTGCCGACGGCCTCGACAACGACTGCGACCCGACGACCCTCGACATCGAGGACCGTGACGGTGACGGCGTCGACTGCACGACCGACTGCGACGACATGAACGCGGCGGTCGCGCCGGGGCTTCGCGAGGTCTGCAACAACGGGATCAACGACGACTGCGACGTCGGCACCGGCGACGTCGACGACATCGATGGCGACGGCTTCTTCTGCAACGACCCGCGCGAGTGCGACGACTACGAGTTCGACGTGCACGCCGGCCAGCCCGAGATTCCTTGTGACGGCCTGAACAACGACTGCGTCGCGACCACGCCCGACATGCCGGATCTGGACATGGACGGCGCATCTTCTTGCCCCGGCGCGACGATGGACTGCAACGACATGGACGCGCGGCGCTCGCCGCTCCTCGCCGAGATCTGCGGCAACGGCATCGACGACGACTGCAACGCGGCAACTCCCGACTCGCAGGACATCGACGGCGACACGTTCGACTGCGCGGTCGACTGCAACGACATGGACGCGGCGGTCTTCCCGGACGCTGCCGGTCGCTGTGGCGCGCGCTTCCTCTACACCGAGAACTTCGACACGAGCGACGGAGGCTGGACGGTCTCCATGGCCGCGACGCACGTCACGAGCTGGGCGTGGGGCGTCCCGAGCGGCCCGACGAAGGGCTTCATCACGGGCTGCGCCGGCGGAAGCGCGGGCTGCTGGGTGACCGGGCTGACCACCGACTACCTGAACAACGAGCTCGGCTACGTCACGTCGCCCGTGTTCGACATGAGCGCGATCGACGTCGATCCCGTGATGACCTTCAGCCACATCTTCGAGAACCAGACGAGCGCCGATCCGACGTGGATCGACATCTCGGTCGACGGCGGCACGACGTGGACGCGGCTCGGCGCCGTCGGTGAAGGCCAGAACTGGTACAACAACAACACGCCGGGCCTCTACCGGAACACGTGGGACGGCACGAGCGGCGCAGCTGGCGTCTGGCGGACCGCGAGCCACGAGCTCACGGGCGGGTCGGGCCACGCGGACGTGCGAGTGCGATTCGCCTTCCAGAGCAACGTCACCACGGTGCGTGACGGCGTCGCCTTCGACGACATCAGCATCGACAACCAGCGCATCGACGCGTCGGTGTCCGGCGTGACCATCAACCGGACGTCGTGCGGGCCGACGGGCTCGGTCGACGTCTCGGTGACGAACGTCGGCCAGGTCGTGATCCCGTCGTACACGGTGACGCTCGTCGTCGCCGGCGGAGCGCCGATCGTGCGGATGGTCTCGACGCCGCTCATCGTCGGCGCCACGGCGGTCGTGAACTTCGCGGGGGTCGCGTACGCCGTCGATCCGGTGCCAGCGACGGCAACGGTCGCGGCGTCGGGTGACTCGACGCCGGGCAACGACTCGTTCGCGGGCAGCCGCGGCTGCGTGGGCGCGTTCCCGATCCCGTACGCGCCGCTGCCGACGACCGGTCTCGCGGGCCCCTCGGGCGACGACGTCTTGCTGTCGGTACCGATCGGGTTCACCTTCCGGTTCTTCGGGACCAACTACACGAGCGCGGTGATCTCGACGAACGGATTCATGAGCTTCGACGTGGCGCCCGGCAGCGGCTGCTGCAGCGGCCAGGCGATACCCAGCGCGACCGCCCCGAACAACCTCATCGCGGCAGGCTGGACTGATCTCTACGTGGACCCCGGCCAGATCACCTACGAGACGCGAGGCACTGCGCCGAACCGGACGTTCGTCGTCTCGTTCATCAGCGTCCAGTCCCTCTCGGGAACGGGCAACCTCACGGCGCAGATCATCCTCAACGAGACGACGAACCGCGTCGCGCTCCAGACGACGACGCTCATGATGCCGAGTCGGACGACGACCCAGGGCGTCGAGGGCCCCGGCGGCACGGCGGCCTACTTCCTCCCGGGTCGGAGCGCGAGCGGCGCGATCTCGCTCATGAACGACGGAGTCGAGTTCTACACGAACTGACGCCGACGTCGCACACCTCGCCAAGCGCGCGTCGACCCTCGGGCCGGCGCGCGTTTCGCGTTTGGGCTCGGTCGACGGGGCTCCGAGCGAACGGCCACGCGGCTTCAGTCGCGGCGCGGGTCGCGGCGCTTGGGCTCCGGCACCGGCGGCTCGACGAGGCGACGAACACCGCGCGCCGCCTTGGGGCCGTCCTTGCGCGGCCGCCCCTCGACGGGGGTGCTTCCCTTCGATCGCGTGGCGGTGGGCTCCTCACGGCCGGGCTTCGGCCTCGGCGCCGTGTCGGACGCACGCTGGCGCGCTGCGGGACCCTCGGGCCGAGTCTTGCCGAGATCCTCGTCCGTCGTCGGGCTCAACGCCTTGAAGCGGATACGCATGGAAAACCTCTCGGGGGCGTAGGGAACGGGCAGGATCGACGGGACGGGCTCTCAGCCCAGTCTACCTGACCTTTCGCGTCGAACGCCGGGCGTCGTTCGCTCCGCCAGCGCCAGCAAGCGCCGCACGTGGGCGACGAGGACCTCGTTCCGCGCCGGGCGCGCGAGGACCGCGTCGACGTGAACGCGATCCACGCGGCGTATTTCCTCCCGCGATACCAAGAGAATCCGCGGGCGATCGTCAGGGGGGCGCCCCCGAAGCTCGCGCGCGAGCGCGATCGGGCACTGACCGAGCGGCATCGCCCCGAGCACGATCACGGCGTAGCTGGTCGAACCGCGCGCCGCGCTCGCGTCGTGGGCGCTCGTGATGGAGGCGCCGAGCTCGGCGAGGGCCGCGAGCCACGCCGTGAGACAGGAGCCCTCGCCCTCGAGAACGAGGACGCCGCGTCGTACTGCCATCCCGCGTTCCTCGCCGTCGCCCCCGCGTCCGCCGACCGCCGTGAAGCGAACCCCCGAGCGGCCGGTGGGCCGATCGACGGAGGACACACCCCTGATTCCGTGGAGCTCGTTCGCCACCATCCTCCGGTCGCGCGCTGGAGCGCGTCTGCCACGGTGGGGCGATCGTCTACGGAGGTTACCGAGACCTCGATCTCCGCGCGCCACGCTCCCAAGGGCTCAAGGCGTGACCAACCACCCCCTCGTAGCGCTGCGCGGGAAGACGAGACCGGTTGTTGGTCACGCCTTCAGCGCGCCGCGAGGATCTCCTCGAGCTCGTCCGGCCGCTTGGGGATGCCGGCGGTCAGGTTCTCGTGGCCCGCGGCGGTGACGAGGATGTCGTCCTCGATGCGCACTCCGATGCCTCGGTACTCTTCCGGTGCTTTCGCGTCCTTCGCGACGTAGATCCCGGGCTCGATCGTCAGCACCTCTCCCGCCTCGAGCGCGCGCGGCTTCGTCGTCTTGCCGTCGGGGACGAAGTAGCTGCCGACGTCGTGGACGTCCATGCCGAGCCAGTGAGACGTGCGGTGCATGTAGAAGGGCTTGTAGAGCTCCTTCTCGAGCGCGGTCTCGAGAGGCCCTTCGACGAGCCCGAGCGCGATCATGCTCTCGGTCAGCGAGCGGACCGTGAGCTTGTGGAGCTCTTCGATCGACGTGCCGGGCCGTGTGGCGTCGATCGCGACCTCCTGCGCGCGGAGCACCGCGTCGTAGATCCGTCGCTGTGGCGGGCTGAAGGTGCCGCTGACCGGAAAGGTCCGCGTGACGTCGCTCGCGTAGTACTCGATCTCGGCGCCCGCATCGATGAGCAGGAGGTCGCCCTCTTCGAGGCGGCGATCGTTCTTTCGATAGTGGAGGATCGTGGCGTTCGGGCCGGAGCCGACGATCGGCTCGTAGGCGGGCCGTTCTCCGCCGTTGCGCCGGAACGAGCGGATCATCTCGGCTTCGACCTCGAACTCGATCGCGCCCGGGCGCGCCACGCGCATCGCGGCGGCGTGTGCCTCGCGGGTCACCTCGGCGGCGCGTCGCATGATCGCGATCTCGATCTTCGACTTCACGAGGCGCATGGCATGCACGCTCGCCGTGAGATCGACGATGCTGGTCGGCCCGATCACGCCCAGGCGCGCCCGTCGACGGACGAGGTCGCGCGCCTTCATGACGTGCGCGTCCATCGACGCGTCGCGTCCGAGCGCATAGTGCAGCGCGCTCGCGCCCTCGAGGTAGCCCGGCAGCTTGGCCGTGCGCTCGGACACCACGAAGGCCGCATCCGCGCCGAAGTGGGCGACGGCCCCATCGACGCCCGTCCGCGGTCCGTCCCAGGTCTCGCGCTCCGGGTCCCGGGGGCGCACGAAGAGGACGAAGCGGTGCTCGGGGTGCACGTTCGAGAGGACCGCGATGCTCTCCGGCTCGTCGAGCCCGGTGAGGTAGAAAAAGTCGCTGTCCTGCCGGTAGGGATGCTCGACGTCGTTGTTCCGGATGTGGACAGGCGCCGAGGTGAGGACCGCGACCGCTCCGGGACCGATGCGTTCGAGGAATTGCGCGCGTCGCTGGGCGAGCTCCGCAGAATGGGACGCAGCGAGAGTCATAGGATCCGAGTGTGCGAACGGCGTCGGTGTTCGGTCAACACACGATCTCGGTCGCTCGTTGCGAGGCGTCGTGGAGACGCCCTCCCGCATCGGCGACGAGACCCTCGGCGGAGAGCGCTCCGCCGCGCGCAGCCGCGCCCCGCACGAAGTCCGCGAAGCGCGGGTTGCGATAGAAGTCCGCGTCGTACCGCTCGCGAAGCGCCGGCACCAGCGCGAGCGCCGCGAGACGCGCGCGCGCTTCCGCCAGGTCCCGCCTGTGGCTCTGGCGGCAGGGGAGGGCGAGCTCGATCGGGATCTCGCCGGGGTCTTCGGCGAGCGCCTCGGCTGCGCGCTCGCGCGCCTCGGCGTCTCCCTCGAGCCCCGGATCCGTGATCAGCACCCGTGCGCAGGCGAGTTGCGCGCCGAGCAAGCTCTGGCCGTGGGACGCCGTTCGCAAGGTTCGCTCCTCGCGCGCGCCCGCGGCGAACAGGGTGGCGATGAGCGCGCGCTCCCCGAGCGTGTCCGCGAAGAGCGCTCCGAGCGCCGCTGACGCGGTCCCGAGAGCCGGGTGGCGGTGCTCGATCGCCGTCATCGGAGACACGAGCGCCAGCGCCAGCGCCTGACCGAGCCCTCCCATGAACGCGCGCTCGCTCGCGAGCCCGACCTCGATCGCGCCGACGAAGAGCGTCGAGCGGCCTCGCCCCGAGACGACTCGCGGCGCGAGCGCGAGCCGCCGCGAACGCTCCACGCTCACGCAGCGTCCGAGCTCGCGCCCCAGCCCGAGCGCTTCGAACACCGAGCCGAGCCGGCGGGCGCGCGTCCGCGGCGCGACGAGCGGCTCGAGCGGCTCGGGAGAGAGCGCCCTCAGAAGATCGAGCAGGCCTCGGTCGGCGGCGCCGATGGCGTGACGAACACGAAGAGACAGCTCTGCCGCAGCGTCCGACGTGTCGGCAAGAAAACGAGCGCACCGCTCGCGCGTCTCGTCCTGGGCCTCGTCGGGGCCGCGCGGCCCTCGGGCGAGGATGCGCGCGCCCCGCTCCCTGGCCTCCGCGAGCGCATCGCGCCGGGCCTCGCGATCTCGTCCGAAGTGCTCGTCGAGCGCGCGCAGCATCGCGAGCTCGTCGCGGCGCCCGCGCTGCCGGAGCTCGAGCGCGAGGTCACCCGTGCGTCGCTCGCTCCCACCGACGACCAGCACGTCGTCCGCGAGCCGATCGAGCACGAGCTCATGGCGCGAGAGCACCTCCGCCTCGGCGACGTCCGTGAGGTGGGCGAGGAGCGCGCCGTGGGCATCCGCGTCGAGCTGCCCGGAGCCGGCTGCTTCCTCCATCAGCTCTCGGGCCTCGCCTGTTCCGAGCGCGGCGCGCGCGCGCCTGGCTGCGATCTCGAGCGGAACGATCTCGGCCCCACGGCAGCGGGCGGAGTCGAGCTCCGCGCTCGCGACGAGATGGCTCTCGAAAGGCGCTCGAACCCGATCGGCGAGGGGCAACACGCCGGGACGATATCACCTGACGTCCGACGGCTCCCCGCTTCGGACGAAGAGCGTCCAGTCGTCCTGGCTTCGCACCGCCGAGAACGCTCGGCTCTGCGCGAGACCTTCGAAGATCGGGTGCTCGACCGGGACGATCGCGACCTCGATCCCGCGCGACGAGAGGGCCTCGACGGCGCACGCATCGACGCAGTCTCCCTCCTCCATCGCAACGGCCAGGGCGATCGTGTCGGGGCCGTAGCAGTCGTTGCGCGCGTCGAAGAAGACACGGTCGCCGTCAGGAAGTCCGTACCAGAGGAAGACACCGGAGGCGTCGAACGGCACGTAGGTCGCTCGACCGCGCGCCCGTGCGTCGGCAGCGAGCGCAGGGAGAGCCGTGCCGCCGAGCATGTGATCGGCCTCGACGCCGCGCGCGACCGAGACCACGGCGAAGAGCGCCGCGAGGGCCGCGACGCCCATCGAGATCGCGCGCACGACCGAGCGCGCCGCGAGCGGGGGCGTGCTCTCGAGCCCGGCGCGGTCGACGAGCCGATCGGCGAGCGGCACGAGCAGCACCGCCGAGAGGGCGATGACCTGCGGGACGTGCCTCGCGTGAAGGACCGCGAGCGAGCAGACGCCCAGCGCGAGAACGAGCCTTCCACGCGCTGCGCGATCGGCACGGCGAAGCCCCACGAGGGCCGCGGCCACGACCACGACGATCGGCACGACGCGGAACGCGCTCCCGAACACGGGGCCGGCCGCCCAGAGCGGCTGGAACTCGGCGATGTGCGCGTGGATGAGCGCGGCGGACGCGTCGCCTCCGCGGAGGTACCGGTCGACGAGCCCGTGGAGCGCGATCCCGTACGGGTTCACGAGCGTCGCGAGCGTGGACAAGACGAGCGTCGTGATGCGGATCGGGCGATCCGCCGGGACCGTCGCCGTGGCGACCGCGAGGATCGCGAGCGCGAGCGGGAAGCTGCCGTGGACGTTCGTCCAGACGAGAACGAGGAGCACGAAGAGCGCGGCGTGCCGCCGCTCGAAGCGCTCGCGAAACGCGAGATCGACGGCGACCAGCGGGAGCCCGAGCAGGACGTACGCCGGTCGCGGCTGGAACAAGCACTCACGGATGCTGGCCACGGCGAGCAGGCATAGGAGCGCGCCCGCGCCGAGGTGCCGGCTCCGGGAGATGGTGCCGCGTGCGATCAGGACCGTGGTGAGCGCGGCGGCGACGATCCCGAGCGCGACCGGGCCAGCGAGCCCGAGAGACTGCATGAGCGCGGCGTAGAGGGGGCCGAGCGCCCACTCGTGCATGACCCAGGGAACGCTCGCGTCGAAGGCCGCCCAGCCGTTCGTCCGCGGCACCTCCAGCACCGCGAGCATCTGTCGGCCCGCGGCCGCGACCCAGAGCGCGTCCTGGTCACCGAACGGCTCGATCGCCGCACGCAGCGCGAGCGCTCCGAAGAGCAGCGCGATCGCGAACGGCACGAAGCGCCGATCGGAGAGCGCCGAGAGCGCGAGCATCTGCGCCCACAACGGGGGCTTCTTGTCGCTCACGCCCCGCTCGAGCGCCGCTCAGCCAAGATGCTTCCGCGCGATCTCGGCCCAGCGCCCCGCCGGATCGAGCACGAGATAGGCTTCCCAGTGCTTGCGCGCTTCGCGGCCGCGGCCGAGGTCTTCCAGCGCCATCGCGAGGTTGAAGTGCGCGTCGGCGAAGCTCGGGTCGCTCGCGATCGCGCGGTCGAAGAACTGTGCGGCCTCGTCCGCGTCGCTTCGCTCGTAGGCGAGGAAGCCGAGGTTGTACCAGGCCTCCGGCTGCGCCGCGTCGATCGCGAGCGCGCGCTTGTAGAGCCCTTCGGCGTCCTGTCCGTGTCCGCGCCGGTAGCGCAGGTTGCCGAGGTTCGTCAGCGCGTGCGCGAGCGTCGGATCGAGCGAGATGGCTCGCAGATACGCAGCTTCCGCGCGGTCCATCGTCGTGACCTCTTCGTCGAGGCGGCAGCCCTCGAGGTAGGCCTCGTAGGCCGAGCGCCGCCGCGCCGGGTCGAGCGTCGCGGGACGCAGCACGCGGACGACCTCGTCGCGAAGCTCGCCGACGTCGAAGTCGAGCACCATCTGCCCGGTCGCCGGCTCCCAGCGCGCGCGGTCCGCCTGGACGACGACGTTCTGTCCGTCGGCGACGACGCGCAGCTCCGAGAGCGGGCGCACGACGTTCGGAAGCGTGGCCCGGAGGGCCTCGACGCTCTTGCGAACGCGCCGGAGCGGGACGCCGCGCTCGATCAGGCCCTTGGCGGCGCGAAGGCCGATCAGATCCTGGAACGTGTAGAGCCGCCGAATGCCGAGCTGCCCCGTGGGCGGCAGGAAGCCGGTCGTGTCCCAGTAGCGGAGGCGGCTCTCGGGGATCCCGAAGAGGCGACTGACCTCTGCACGCGCGTAGAGGTCGCCCGTCGGGTCGCGCCGCTTCTGGGTCTCGTCGATCGCCGCTGGCTCTCGTGCTTCCGGCGGAGGCGCGATGCGGCGACCGCCGCGCGGGCCGAACTCGACGTGGATGACCTTGCCTTCGGTCACTGCTGCTCTGGTGGTCACGCGCCGCTCGCTCCCGATGCTGCACCGATCGATGCCTCGAGATCCACGTCCACGAGCAGCGTCAGCGCCTCCGTTCGAAACCGCGTCTCCGTGCGCGCGGTGCCGACGATCCGATCCGGAAAGCGGCGCGCGAGGTCGTCTTCAGCGAGGCGCATCGACCGGATCCGTACGCGGACCGAGCCGGCGATCGCGTCGACGACCCGGGCGAGCAGCAGAGCGTCTCCCGCGAGGTCCATCCCGGCGAGGGCCCGCGATAGATCGATGCTGACGAGCGTGCTGCCGTAGAACACGCCGCCCGTCGCGCGCCCTTCGGACATCACCTCGGCCACGCGAAAGAGCTCTTCCTCGGCCCGCGAGCCGAGCGCCCAGCCGCTTCGCTCGCGCATCAGAGCCGCAGGGCGGACGCGGACGAGAGGCTTGAGGAGGTGTGCGCGTGTCTCTTCGGTTCGTTTCACGATCCGAATGGTAGTGAGGCGGCGCGCTCCGGATCAAAATCGCCGCGGGTCGTCTGTCCCGAGACTACTTCTCGAGCTTCCGGGTCATCTCTTCGCCGAGCTGTTTCGCACGGGCCGTCGCCGTCTCGACCGCGTTGATGAGGGTCGTCCGGAGCCCGCCGGCCTCGAGGGTGTGCAGTCCGGCGATGGCAGTGCCGCCGGGGCTCGTGACCATGTCCTTCAGTCGGCCCGGATGCTCGCCGGTCTCGAGGAGGAGCTTGGCGGAGCCGAGGACCGTCTGCGCCGACAGCAGCTGCGCCGACTCGCGGTGAAGGCCCATCTTCACGCCCGCGTCCGAGAGCGCCTCTATGATCAGGAAGATGTAGGCCGGCCCGGAGCCCGAGAGCCCCGTGATCGCGTCCAGCAAGGTCTCGTCGAGCACGACCGTCACGCCGACCGACGAGAAGAGGTCCCGCGCGAGCTGGACGTCGGCCTCGCTCGCGAACGACCCCGCAGCGATCGCCGTCGCGCCCGCGTCGACGAGGCATGGCGTGTTCGGCATCGTGCGCACCACGCGCGTCCCCGGAGGGAGGCGCGCTTCGATGGCGGCGATCGGAACGCCTGCCGCGATGGAGAGGACGAGGGCGCCCTCGGACAGACCGCGCGCCACGTCCGGGAGGAGGCGATCGAAGACCTGCGGCTTCGTCGAGAGCACGACGACGTCGGCCCACGCGGCGGCCTCTGCGTTGTCCTGGCCGACGCGCACGCCGTGCTTCTCGCGGAGCTCTTCGAGCCGCTCCTTGCGGGTGTCCGTGCAGAAGATCTCGGCCGAGCTCGCTGCGCCGGCCGAGATCAGCCCTTTGACGAGGGCGCCCGCCATGTTGCCGGCGCCGAGGAACGCGATCTTCTTGCCGAGCGGAGCTGTCGTCATCGCGCGCCGGCTTAGCGCGCGCGGGCCTATGGGGCGAGGATCTCGCCGCGCAGGACCAGGATCCGGCCCGCCCGCGTTGCACCGCGCGTGGCATCGAAGCCGCCGCTGGCCCCGGCGGTGGGGACGTCGTGCATCGCGGCCAGCTGCGTCGCGACGTCGCCGCGCGTGAGCGCGCCCGCTTCGACCGCGCGCCGCACGATCCGGAACGCGTCGAACGCATAGGCGGCGAACGCGTCTGGGTCGCTCCCGAAGCGCGTGCGGAAGGCGGCGACGAACGCGACGCTCTCGCTCTCCGTCAGCCCTCCGAAGAAAGGCACCGAGAACGTTGCGCCCTGCAGGTAGCGATTGCTCGCGTGCAGCGTCCGCTCGTCGAACCCGACGCTCGGGATCAGCAAAGCGATGCCGCGCGCGCTCGAAGGCGCGCTTCCACCCTGCACGATCGGAAACAGCCCGCCGGCTGCCAGCGCAGGCGCGAGGAGGGCGACTCGCTGCGGGCTGTCGGCCAGGAGCACCGCGTCCGGCCGCTGCGCGGCGATCCTCGTCACGAGCGGACCGAACGCCGTGGCGGTCGGCTCGTAGGCCTCGTCGGCCACGAGCTCACCACCGGCGGCGGCGACCGCCCGGGCGAAGGCCTGGCTCATCGACACGCCGTAGCCGCGAGACGGACGGAGGATGGCGAAGCGCCGGGCGCCGCGCGCGGTGGCCGCAGCGACGAGCGCGCGTGCTTCGCCTTCGAGGGTGGGGAAGAGGCGGAACACCATGTTGCCCGCGCTCGTGACGTCCTCGCGCGCCGAGAGCGTGATCAGCGGTACGCCGAGCGCCTGGGCGCGCGCTGCCGCTGCGGCGGCGGAGGGACCCTCGAGGGGACCGATGATCGCGATGGCGCGGTGCTCCGACACGAGCTCGTCGACGGCGCGCGCGGCACGCTCGGGGTCGCCCGCGTCGTCGCGAAACACCAGCTGCGCCGAGCCAGGAGGCGCCGGAGCATCGGCGGGCGTGCCCGACGCGAGCACGAGCCCGCGGAGCGCGCGCTGACCGATCTCGCGTCCGCTGCCGGTGAGCGGGAGGATGGCGCCGATCACCATCGGGTCGGCGTGCTCGATGCGCTCGGCGCGTGAGACGAGCTCCGCGAGGTCGCCCGTCAGCTCGACGTGCTCCGCACGGAGCGTTGCGGCGATGGCGCGCACTCGCGCGACGTTCGAGGCTTCGTACGAAGCATGCAGCGCGGCGACGGCCACCAGCGGCCAGCTGATCCGATCGTGTCGCAGATCGTCGTACGCGCGCTGGATCTCGTCGCTCCGGAGCTCGTGCTCGACGACCGAGCGGGCGCGCTGCCGCGTGGCCTCGCGCCCCGCATCGGTGGTGCAGGACGTGAACAGATCGTCGAGCGCCGAGAGCGCCAGGATGTGGTCCCCGGTGTGCGACGCCGCGCTCGCGAGGGTCTCGAAGAGCAGCTGGGTGTCGTCTGGGTCGGTCGTCTGGCCGCGAAGGGGCTCGAGCTCGCCCACGGCCTCCGCGTAGCGCCCGAGAAGATAGAGCGCCACCCCGCGGTGGAAGTGCGCGCGCTCCTCGACGACGCTGTCCGACGAACCTTGCGCGAGATCGAGCTCTACGAGCGCTGCGTCGGCGTGCCCGTCCGCGAGCTCGACGCGACCCAGACCGAGGTGCGCGAGCGGGATCAGCGGGTCACTCGGATGATCCACGAGGAAGGCCGCGTACTCTGCGCGCGCCTCGGCGACTCGCCCATCGAGCGCCGCCTGATCGGCGGCGCGCAGATCGCTCTCCGCGTCGGCATCGTCGCTCCGCAGCGCGGGCGTGACCCGGAGACCGCGCGAGCTCCCGCCGCCGGGGCAGCCCATCGCGACCGTGGAGATGCCCAGCACCACCGCCACGAGCAGCGCGAGGTCGTGAGCGCGCGGGGCCTGATTGGACCGCCAACCGACGTGAACGTTCGACAGGACTCCCTCCACGGAACCTTGCTGCCATCGCCTCGAGATCAAAGCAACCTTTCGGGGATCTCCGTTGACGGCGGTGGAGCGCGCCGCGCACGATCCGAGCCGTGATGGAACAAAGGGCGATCGGGACGTCGTCTCCTGCGATGGGGCTGGAGCGGCTCGTCTCGCGCTTCGGCGACCGAATGGTGCGTTTCGCGGAGGAGCGGCTCGGAGACGAGCTCGACGAGCGGCTCTCGCGGATCTCGACCCGCCCGAACGAAGCGGGCGTCGATCCGTTCGGGTTCGACCCCGCGACGGCCCGGTATGCGCTCGCGGTCGCCGCGTTCCTGCATCGGTTCTACTTCCGGTCCGAGGTCGTCGGCGTCGACAACGTGCCGGACGGGCGCGTCCTCGTCATCGCGAACCACTCGGGTCAGATCCCCATCGATGGGCTGATCCTCGGCACGTCGCTGATGCTGGACAGCGAGAAGCCCCGCTTTCCGCGCAGCATGGTCGAGCGATGGAGCGCGGAGCTTCCGTTCGTCTCCGTCCTGTTCCCGCGCTGCGGCCAGGTCGTCGGCTCACCGGACAATGCGCGCCGCCTGCTCGAGCAAGAGGAGGCGCTCGTGGTCTTCCCCGAAGGCTCGCGCGGCATCTCGAAGACGTTCGATCGCCGCTATCAGCTCGTCGACTTCGGGCTGGGCTTCATGCGGCTCGCGCTCGAGACCCGGACGCCCATCGTCCCCGTCGCGATCATCGGCGGCGAGGAGCAGTACCCCTCGATCGCCGATCTGAAGCCGCTCGCGAAGCTGTTCGGCATGCCGGCGTTCCCGCTCATCCCGCAGGTGTTCATGGGGATGCTGCTCCCGCTCCCCACGCGCTACCGCCTCCGCTTCGGGGAGCCGCTCACCTTCACGGGCGATCCGGACGACGACGACTCGGTGATCGAGACGAAGGTCCAGGTCGTGCGCCACACGATCCAGACGATGCTCCAGCAGGGGCTTCGTGAGCGAAAGAGCGTCTTCTTCTGAACCGCGCTCTCTCGGTGGCCCTCGTCTCGGTGTTCGCGGGCGCGTGCAGCCCGGCGGCGACGCCGGCGCCGGACGCGGGCTCGGGCTCGGATGCGAGCGCCGACGCGTTCTCCTACGCCGACGCGCCCCGCGCCGACGTCGGTCGCGACACGGGAACGGACGCCGGGCCGCGTTGCGAGCCCGTCGATGGCGGCCCGTCCATCGATCTGTGCAACGGCGCCGTCGAGCTCTGCGATCGCCCGTTCGACGAGGTCGCGTATCTGACGACGCACAACGCCATGTCGAACGCGGAGGATCACTTCATCCTCCCGAACCAGACCTTCCCCATCTATCGGCAGCTCGAGGACGGCGTCCACGGGCTCATGCTCGACGTCCACGAGGCGGCCGATGGCGCCGTCTCGCTCTGCCACGGCGACTGTCGCTTCGGGCAGCACCTGCTCGTCGACGGCCTCGGAGACATCCGGCAGTTCCTCGACTGCCATCCGGGTGAGGTGCTCACCATCATCTTCGAGAGCTACGTGCCGGAGAGCGCGATCGAGCAAGGCTTCGTCGACAGCGGGCTGATCCGCTACGTGCGCGCACAGCCCCCTGGCGAGCCGTGGCCCACGCTTCGGGAGCTCATCGCCGCGGACGAGCGCCTCGTGGTCTTCACCGCCGACTCCGCGCGCACGCTTCCTTGGCACCTCTACACGTACGACTACGCGTGGGAGAACCCGTACCACGCCGAGACGCCCGCCGAGCTGAGCTGCGCACAGGATCGCGGGACGCGCGCTCGCTCCCTCTGGGTCTTCAACCACTTCCTGA
>JBBSAT010000006.1:0-65377 GCA_038252025.1 Polyangiales bacterium
GATCGTCGGACAGACGATCGCGCTCCCGACGACGATGGCCTACTTCTCGTTCATCGGTGCAGCGGTGGCGAGCGGAACGGGGATCTGGAGCCCGAACGAGCTCATCGCGAGCCTGCCCTCTCCTCTGGCGGTGATCGTCGGGCTCGCCGGCATCGCGCTCGCGACGCTCTCGACCAACATCGCAGCCAACGTGGTCTCGCCCGCGAACGACTTCTCGAACCTCGCGCCGCGGCGCATCAGCTACAAGCTCGGCGGCTACATCACGGCGGTGATCGGGATGATCATCCTGCCGTGGAAGCTCACGAACAACTACGTGTTCGGCTGGCTCAACGGGTATGGCGCGCTGCTCGGGCCGATCGGTGGCATCCTCGTCGTCGACTACTGGTTGGTCCGACAGCGTGTGTTGATCGTCGACGACCTGTTTCGCCGGGGCGGAGCCTACGAGTACAAGGGCGGCGTGAACCCTTGGGCCATGGTGGCGCTCGTGGTCGGGGTGCTGCCGAACATCCCGGGGGTCCTGCACGCCGTCGGGATCACCGAGTCGGCGCCGGCGTTCTTCGAGGAGGTGTACTCGTATGCGTGGTTCGTGGGGTTCTTCCTCGCGGGGGCGCTGTATCTGGTCTCGATGCGGATGACTCGAAAGTCTGGCGAGAGTGGCCACTCCGAGCGAGTGGCGGAGAATGGAGCATAGCGACATGGAGCGTGACGTCAGCCAGCTGACTGCCAAGTACACCTACGGAACGTGGCGCTACCAGCGTGGCTGGAAGCCGATGCACGTGACCCGGGCCGAGGGCGTCTATTTCTGGGACAAGTCCGGAAAGCGCTATCTCGACCTCGCGTCACAGCTCATCTGCTCGAACCTCGGCCACCAGAACCAGGCCGTCATCGACGCGATCATCAAGCAGGCCAAGGAGCTCGCGTACATCAGCCCGGCCTACGCGTGCGACGTCCGCGCGGACCTCGCGCTGAAGCTCCTCGAGGTGGTGCCGAAGGGCATCGAGAAGTTCTTCTATGCGACGAGCGGCACGGAGGCCAACGAGGCGGCGATCAAGATCGCGCGCATGTACACGGGCAAGCAGAAGATCCTCGCGCGCTACACGAGCTATCACGGCTCGACAGCCGCCGCGATGGGCGCGACGGGCGACTTCCGAAGGTGGTTTGCCGAGCCCTCAGGCACGTCGCCCTGGGTGCTCCACGGGCCGGAGGTCAATTGCTACAAGTGCCCGATCGGGCGCAGCTACCCCGAGTGCAACACCGCGTGTGCCGACTACCTCATGCACATGATCGATCGCGAGAACGACGTGGCCGCCGTGCTCGTCGAGCCGGTGGTCGGGACGAACGGCATCCTCGTGCCGCCTCCCGAGTACATGCCGAAGCTCGCGAAGATGTGCAAGGAGCGCGGCGTGCTCCTCATCTGCGATGAGGTGATGAGCGGCTGGGGCCGGACCGGCAAGTGGTTCGCCGTGGATCACTGGGGCGTCGAGCCCGACATCCTCGTGACCGCCAAGGGCATCACGAACGCGATGGTCCCGCTCGGCGTGTGCGGGACGACCTCGAAGATCGCCGAGCACTTCGACGACAACTTCTTCGCGCATGGCCACACGTACGAGGCGCACCCGATGACGCTCGCGCCGGCGATCGCGGCGATCGACGAGTATCGAAGGCTCGATCTGATCGAGGGGACGCGCAAGATGGGTGAGAAGGTCGGCGCGAAGCTCCGTGCGCTGAAGGACAAGCACCCTTCCATCGGCGACGTACGCGGGCTCGGGCTCTTCTGGGCGCTCGATCTCGTGAAGAACCGCGAGACGAAGGAGCCTTTCAACACCGCGCGCGACAAGGTCGAGCGCAAGACGCTGGTGGTCGACGAGATCACGGCCGAGATGAGCAAGCGCGGCGTCGTCGGGATGGGATGGATCTCGCACCTGCTCTTCGCACCGCCGCTGATCATCGACGACGCTCAGGTCGACGAGGGGATCGCGGCATTGGACGCGGCGCTGGAGATCGCGGACGCGAAGGTGGTGGGCTGAGCTCAGGCGAGAGCTCATCGCCGGCTGGTCGCGAGGACATGCTCCCTCGCCCCGCAGAGCGGGGAGAGGGTTGGGGTGAGGGGCTCTTCCTCGGCGCAACTGCAGAGGCCCCGCTTCTCTCGCTGCGCAATCCCTCACCCCCCGCCCTCTCCCACCTTCGTGGGAGAGGGAGCTTGTCTGGCTTGATGTGAGGTTTGGGTGGGCGGGCTCAGCCGGAGCCGTCTTCCTCGAGCTCGTCGAGCTCGGGCGGCGGGGGCTCTCCGGCCTCCGCTGGCGCGTCGGGCGGGGGTGGCTCGTCCAGTCGCGGCGCCGCGAGAGCGCGCTGGTTCGCCTCTTCGCGCTCGGTCATCTCGTCGAGAAGCTGGCGCATCACTTCGTCTGGGACGCCCCCGGTCTCGCTGGCCTCGCGGATGGCGCGGCGCTCCACGTCGAGCAGCTCGCGCGTGACCTTGTCGACCTCGACCTCGCGCGCCGCGTCGGCCGCACCTCCGAGGTGCTCGAGCCGCTCGTGCAGCTCCGCTTCGCGTCCAGCGAGGCGCGCGCGGACGGTCTCGTACGTCGACTGATGGATCGCGTCGGCGGCGCGCTCGGCATCGAGGTGCGCCAGAGCCTTCCGAGTCGCTCGGAGCGAAGTCCGCAGGCGCTGGTAGTCGAGGTGCTTGCCAGCCCCGTCGATCGCGCCCGACCAACGCAGGATCGGCACCATCGAGAGGCCCTGCACCAGGATCGAGAGGAGGACGACCCCGAACGTCAGGTCGACGAGGAGACCGCGCTCGGCGAACGAGGTCGGGAGCGAGAGCGCGAGCACCATCGAGAGGCTGCCGCGAAGACCACCCCAGGTGATGACGGCGGCCCAGCGAGGCGGGAGGCGTTCCTTGCTCTTCGAGAGCAGGCGCTCGACACCGAAGACGACGCCGCCGCGGGCGCCCGTGAGCGCGACCCAGGCGAGCAATATCTCCGGCGCGTGCCCGAGCATGTGCCCGAGGTCGATCTCCTTGCCGACGAGGAGGAAGACGAAGCCGTTGGCGACGAAGACCGCGTACTCCCAGAAGCTCTCGACGGCGATGCGGTTGGACGGCGTCATGCCGTATCGCGCGCCCACGTTGCCGCAGGCCATCCCGGAGGCGACGACGGCGAGGACCGGCGATGCGTGCAGCGCGGTGGCGACCAGGTAGCTCCCGAACGCGGCGACCGTCGTCAGCATGATCTCGACGAGGTGATCGTCCACGAGGGTCGTCACCCAGCTCACCGTGAGCCCGACGACCGCGCCGGAGAGAACGCCGACGAAGATCTCCCAGAGGAGAAACTGCGCCACCCAGAACGTGGTCACCGGCTCGTCGTGATGCCCGAGCCCGAGCAGCGCCGAGACGACCGTGAACGCGACCACGCCGATCGCGTCGTTCAGGAGCGACTCGCCCTCCATCACGACGGCGAGCCGCTGCGGGACGCCGAGCTCCTTGAAGAGCGCGACGACGCTCACGGGATCGGTGGCGGCGAGGATCGACGCGAAGAGGAGCGCGACCATCAGCGGGATCGACGCTCCGGCGAGCGGCTCGAGCCAGTACGCGAAGAACCCTCCGAGACCGACGGCGACGAGCACGCCCGGCACGGCGAGCAAGAGGATCGCGCGGAGGTTCTCCCGGAACCGCGGCCAGGAGAGATGGAACGCCGCCTCGAAGAGCAGCATCGGGAGGAACACGTTGAACAGGAGCTCCGGCGTGAGGCGAACCCGCTCGAGGTCGAGCCACGCCGTGTGCGGCGAGATGACGCCGAGCCCGAGACCGGCGACGACGAGCGCGACCGTGTAGGGGAGGCGCGCGCGCTTCGCGATCAGCGCGACGCCGCTCGCGACCATCAGAAGAACGAAGAACGAGATCTCGGTCGCCACGGCGCGTAGCCTACTCGCTCGAACCCGAATGGGTCGTGTCCCGACAGGCGAAGAACGGGGATCGAGGTTCGGGATGGAGGTAGTAGGGTTCGCGTGGTAGCAACGTGAGCGCGGTATCCCGACCGACCCTCGATGTCCCTCAGCACGTGATGCTGATGGTCGGCGGCGATCCGGCGATCGAACGGATCGCGGCGGCCCTCGGCGAGCGGGCGGTCGAGGTCGAGCGATCGAGCACCGAGGACGCCGTCCTGGTGGCCGCGACCTGTGCGCCCGACCTGATCGTCCTGGCCGATCGGCTCTCGGGCGCCCGGCGAGAGCACATCCTCGCGGGCCTGGCCAAGGCCCCGGCTGCGGCGCTCGTGCCCATCGTGCTCCTCGAGAGCGATGCGGACGGCGAGCGCCTCGAGCGCTTCCGCCGGGGCGCCGTCGCGTCGCTCTCGCGCACGATGCCCCCCGAGCTCGTCTCCGATCGACTGGTCCGCATCGCAGAAGAGCTCGCGCGGCGTGGCCCGGCCGGACCGTATGCGGTCGAAGCCAGCGCCATCGAGGCGATCGATCTCGCGTTCGATCGACGCCGGAGCGGGATGCTCGCGATCCGAATGCCGGAGCGCCGCGGCGAGGTGCTCCTCTCGGGCGAGCAGCCGATCATGGCGCTCGAGACGCTGGCGGAGTCGCTCCGTCACCTCGCCCCCGAGGCCTCCCTCGAGGTCGCGTGGTGGGAGGTCGCTCCCGGATCGATCCGCCTGCTCGGTCAGGACGCGCGCGATCTCGAGCCCGCGGCGCGTGGTCGGCTCGACGGAATTCGCATCGCGGTGCTCTCTGGCGGCGGCGAGCGCGCCGGACACGTCGCGAGGGCGCTGGCGCAGGCAGGGGCCGAGGCGCTGGTGGTCGACGTCCGCGGCGCAGGCGTGGGGAAGGCGCGTACGCTCGGGCCCGACGTCATCGTCGCCGAGGCGGGCGCGCTCGCCGATCCGTCCGCGCCCGCGGTGATCGCGATCCGCGGAGACGTGCGGCTCGCCTGGGCCGCCGTGCTCGTCACGCGCACGGACGGGAGCCCTGTACTTCCGGACGCTCGAGACCTCTCCGGCGCCGTCCGGACACTGCTCGCGCCGGACCGCGCGCTCGAAGCGCTCGCAGCGCTCGACGCGGCGTTCCACGTACGCCTCGAGGCGACGGGGCCAGTCCGCTTGCTGCGCGCGTTGCTCCGGACGCAGCGGACCTTCGGCGTGACCGTCGTCCATCCGAGCGCAGTGGTGGAGATCGAGCTGGAAGCGGGTCTCGTCGCGGGCGCTCGCGTGACGGGGAGCGGCGGCGAGATCGGCATCGGCCACGTGGCGCTCCGGACGCTGCTCGAGCTGCCCTCGGGTCGCGTGCACGTGCAGCCGGGCAGCTCTCCTGGGCTGCTCAACCTGATGGCCAAGCTCGACGACGCGCTCGTGGTGGCGTTGCGCGAACGACCCCTGCGCGTGACGTCGCTACGCCCGCCCCGAGAGTCCGCGCAGCCCGCGCCGATGACGAAGAGCGCGCTCGGCCCGCTGATCGAGGCGCGGCTCGCGGCCGCGCGCGCGCTGAGCGACGATCGAGACACGACGACGGGGATCCGGACGCTCCGCCCTGCAGAGCAGGAGGAGGAGGAACGGCTCCCGGTCACGGCGCCGCCGCCCAGGAGGGCGCGTGCGCAGGAAGCGGTCGAGACCGCCGAGGAAGCGGCCGTCGAGCCCGCGCAGGAAGCGGTCGTCGAGCCCGTCGTCACGGGGCGGGCGCTGACGCCTCCGAGGCCGCGTCTCGGTCTCGTCGTCGTTCCCGTCGTCCTTCTGTGCGCGGTCGCGTGGACGATCTGGAGGTTCCAGCCCGAGACACCCGCGGTCGAACCGAGCGCGCCGCACGCCGCCCGGACACCGAGCTCGCCACCGCCTGTGGCCGCGGACCCGATGGAGGACGTGCTCGACGAGGTCGAGACCGAGGCGGCTGCCGACGCCAAGCGCACGCACGCCGAGGACGAGGCCGAGCCGACGGAACCGAGCGTGGTGCTGCCGATGGTGAGCCTCGAGACCGAAGCGATCGAGACGATGATCGCGGCGGCCAACGACGCGCGGCACCGCGCCGACTGGGCGCTGGCAGAGCGCTACTACCTCGACGTCCTCACCGCCGACCCCACGAGCGGGCGCGCGCTCGCAGGCCTGACGCGCGTGCACCAGGCCCACGGTGAGCTCACGGAGGCGCTGCAGTACGCGCAGCGCTTGCTCGAGGCGCACCCGGACCATCCGGCGAACTTCGTGCTCGTCGCAGATCTCCTCGTCGCCCTCGGCGACCCGGACGGCGCGCGCCAGCATCTCCGCGAAGCCACGCGACGATTTCCACACGCCGACACCGCCCGCGAGCGTCTCGCGGCGCTCGGTCGCTGAGCGAGCAGAGCGGCGTCAGGGCGTAGGCGCCGAGGTGATCGTGTGGCAGCCGTTCGCGAACACCTCGGTGCTGAAGCTGCCGTGGCCGCCCGTGCCCGTGATGCGCGCGAGGAACACCGGAGGAGGGATGTAGTCCGGGCCTGGGACGCTCGTGTCGGGCGGCGGGCAGAGCTCGAGGTCGAGCGGCGTCGCGTCCGAGAAGAGCGAGAGGCTCGAGCCGGCGAAGAGGGGTGGCATCGACTCCGAGACGGAGCCCATCCAGGGGCCCGTGTCGTGAGCGCTGAGGGGCAGGCCGTGGTCGAAGATGGACCGCTGCGGGATCACGTGGACCGTCGCGTCGACGGCCGTGATCGCCCCTGCGGCGTCGTGCGGCACGACCGTGCTGAGCATGGTCGACGAGAACGCCATGCCCATGAAGGACGAGTTCATCACGTAGGGAGCGGTGTCGAGCGGCGGCGCCTCGACGTTGTGATGACATGTGATGCGCAGCGCCGGCGGCCAGCGACCGCCGCTCTCGGCGTCGGCGCAGCGCGCGGTGAACGTCCCGCCGTCGACGCGACCCGTGACGATGATCCCGTAGCCGCCGAAGCGGTTCTCGTCCGAGTCGCAGCGTGCCGTGATGCTCGCGTCCGGGACGCCGCGGCCGAGCTCGCCCTCCTGGGAGTCGAGCGAGAAGCTCGCCCCGCCCTCGAGGTGCTGCACCACCGTCGTCCCGATGACGATGTCGATACCGTCGATGGCTGCACAAGCGGGGGTCGCGCCACCGAAGAGGCGCCCCGAGAGGCGGAGCGCGTCGGGCATCCCGTCGCGACGGAGGATGGCGAGCTCCATCAGGTCGCAGGACATGTGCATGTCGATGGTCCCCGCGGTGGGCATGCACACGCTCGGGATCCCAGCGTCCGAGCCAGGCCCGCCGTCCGCGCCAGGCCCGCCGTCCGCGCCAGGCCCGCCGTCCGAGCCAGGCCCGCCATCCGAGCCAGGCCCGGCATCGCCGAGCGGGTCGAGGCCCGCATCGCCATCGGCGCTCACGGCGCCTCCGCAGCCGGAGAGAAGAGCGAGAACGACCAGCCAGCGCCGCGAAGTCATGCGCCTCCTGGTGCGTGTGGGCCCGCGCGCATTCAGAGGACTGGGCCACCTTCCGACCCGGCGGCCTCGGCGCCTTGCAGACGCCGCTCACTCCTTCCTCACGCCGTGGGACCGGGCGCCGACGTCTGCGGCGACGCGCCGTCCCAGAGCGTCTCGCTCGCCATCCAGCGGAAGCCGCGCGACTCCTTCACCACCGGCGTGACGCTTCCGACGCGCGCGGTGAGAGCCTCCGTGAACGCGCGCGCGCGTCGGCCCTGCGCGCCACCCAACCGGCTGCTGTCGAGCCTCGCCAACGCCGTGCCGGACGCGAACTGCAGGACGGTGCGGACGACGGTGTAGTCGAGGAGGACGTTGAGCGTCGTCGTCGCGCGCCGCCGCGTCGTGGTGACGCGCTGGAGATCGCGCCATGCATGCCGCTCGCGCGAGACGGTCATCAGCCCCTCCTGGTCGCACCACCAAGTCGAGCTCCACTTGAGCGGATTGAGGTCCGCGGGCTTCCACACGAGCACGAGCTGGCCGCCGCGCGCGATCACCCACGCCTCCTCCTCGCGGCGGACGGCCAAGTTCACCAGGAGGACGACCACGAGCGCGAGGAGCGTGTGCCCTCCGGAGAAGATGATCCCGGTGGCGAGCGTCGAGCGAATCGCCGACATCACCCCCCAGGGCAGCGTGTCTCCCGACGGGAGCAGGCGCGCCACGAGGAAGAGCGCGAAGCACAGGAGCAGCGAGACGAGCGCGAGCCCGCCAAAGGTCTTTCGTAGGCGGAGAGGGCCGCGCACGTCGTCGAGCGTTCGTTCCATGTTCGTCCTTCTCCGCTTCAGTGAGCCTGGATGAGCTCGGCGATTCGCCTGGCGCCCGCGGCGTCGCCGCCCGCTCCCTCGAGCGCCTCGACGTAGACGACGCGATCGCCGTCGCGACGAAGGTCCGTGTCGGTTCGGTGCGCAGCGATCACGCTCCACTCGTAGATCGTGACCGCGAGGAAGTCGGTGCCTCGCTCCGCGATCACGGAGAACGACCGCGGCGCGCCGTTCTCGTCAGCGCCGTAGTCGTCGGTCGCGGGCTCGGTCACGTGAAATCCGGCGCCGTGCACCGCGGAGCCGAGCGCACGACCGCTCGTCGGCGCGGCGTGGAGCACAGCGTCTGCGATGCGAGCCGCCTCCGCGTTCCCATCGCCTTCCGTCGGCACGTAGCTGACGAGCACGGCAACGCGATCTCCGACGCGGTTCGCGATGCCGTCGCCGGTGCTCTCGCGCGCGAAGTCGTAGCCGCCCACGTGATAGGAGCCGCCAGCGATGTTGACCCACAGCGAGCCGAGGTCCTGGGAGCTCGGCTCCATCGTGCTGCCCGTGTCGATCCGATACCCGGCGGCCGTGAGCGCGGCAGTCCAGCGCGTGAGGTCGGCGCGCTGGGGCGTGTCCGGGGGAGCCGGAGCGACGGGCGCGGGCGCGACTACTGGCGCGCTCGGCGGAGCGTACGGCGGAGGCGCGGATGGCGCAGCAGACGCGTACGGCGCGTACGGCGCCGGGCTCGGGACGGGGCTCGCGGTGAACGCCCCGCTCGATACGAGCCCCATGATCTCCGAGCCGAGCCCGATGATGCAGACCGCACCGCCCACGACGACGACGACGGCGTAGAGACCGAGAACGCCCTTCACCCGCCACGGCAGCGGTGCCCTCGCACCCGCCGTGCCCATCCCCAGAGCCGCCTGCGCTTCCGCCATCCGCCCCTCCCCTCGCACCGAGAAACTGGTGCGGCGAGAGTACGGTTCGAGCCCTGCCGACTCTCGTGGCGGGATCTGAAAAGACCTTACACTGCGCCCGACGCGACGCGGATCGGCGCGCCTGGACGGATTCGGTAGCCGTCGGCGTCTCGCTCGATCGAGTGGCGAAGCCCGAGCTGCCTCAAGCGGGCGATCGCGACGTAGACGCGGTTCGCGCCGGCCTCGGGGATCGGGTCGTCGTCCGGCCAGCCTGCGTCGAGCAGCTCCCACACCGAGAGCGCGTGGCCTGGGCGCTCCTGATGCTCTGCGACGAGCGCGCGGATGAGCAGCCCGTTCGCCCTTCCGAGCTTGGCGCGCGCGCCGTTCCCCACCGCGAGCCAGCGCCCATCGCTTGCGACGGTCACGGTCTCGTGCTCGCTGGGATTGCTCTCGGTCTCTCCCTCGGCGTGCGCGAGGAGCTGCGCGATGCGCGCTCGCATACCGTCTCGATCGATCCGCATCCCGAGGATCTCGCGGAGGCGCTGCGACTTGGCGATCCCTTCGCCGATGCTCGGTCGACGATCGGGCGGGAGATGGATGAAGCTCGTCTCGAACCAGCGGACCGTCTCGTAGAGCTCGACGTTCCGAGGGCTCGTCGCCGCCTGAAGGACGCGCTGCGTGATCTCGGCGAGCTCGCAGAACGTCGCGAGCGATCGCGCGCCGAGCAGCACCGCGACGTAGTCGGACGAAGGCGTCGGCGGCTGTCCCGCGTGGACCTCCCACGCCTGCCAGACCGGCGTGAGCCCCTCCAAGCGGTCGGTCTCCGTGAAGATCGGGAAGTTGTGCCCGAGCCCGACGATCCACATCCGTCCGTCTCGCGAGAAGAGGAAGTTGCCGAACGAGAGCTGGCCGAGGCACAGCGGCCCGCCCGTCGTCGCAGCGGTGGCGCGGTGCGCGACCTCGAGCGTTTCGCGGAGCGTCGTGAAGATGGTGTCGCCGTGGTTGTAGCTGAGCTTCTGCCCCGAGTCGGCGAGGAGCCGCAGCACCTCCGAGCCATCGACGACTGCGTCGGCGGCGAGCTCCAGGAAGGCGACGCCACCTTCCTCGCCGCGCTCGATCGGTCGAGCGATGCACGGATGATCGACGACCGCGTGCGCGCGTTCGATCCGAGCGAGGGCGGCGACGACTCGCTCCGCATCCGCTCCGCGCGAGCCGAGGACCACGATGCTCCGAGCGGCTGTGCCGTCGCGCTCGACCGACACGATGTGGAACGCCCCCTGGCTCCGAACGGGTAGAACGTTTCGATATCGGCCCAGCCAGAGCATTCGTCGTCGGCCCGAGGATACCTCGGGATCGCTCGGCTCGCGCGTCCAGGCCGCGACGACCGATCGTGTCGGCGCGACGGCGCCCTTCTCGTCCGACACCTCGCGCCTGCGCTCGGGCTGCCGGTGCTCAGACTATCGCGTGGGCCACGCTATGAACACGTACGCCGAAGGATGATCGGTGAAGCGTGAGCGCGACCGCCTCGGGTATCCTTCGGTGATGGGGCTTCGCGTGATCTTCGCCGCCGCGCTCGTTCTGGCCGTTGGAACGCTAGCCACGAGCGCGCTCGCCGACGTGATCGACCCGGTGCCGAGCTGCGCGCCCTGGGAGAGCGCCCAGCGCGGCCACGGATCTTCGGCCTGTGTGCCGCGCGCGTGCGTACGCGATGGACAGTGCTCCGGCGCGCACTGCGAGACGCGCCGCGTCTGCGTAGTGCACGAAGAGGTCTGGGTCAGTCGGCCCGGGCCATGTCGCGATCTCGACCACGACGGCGAGTGCGACCGCACGCGGGCGATGCAGGACCGCGAGGCGGGCCTCTGCCCGACGAGGGGCCACTGCGCGGAGGGCAGCTGTCAGACCCGCGGCACTTGCCACGAGTAGTCGGTCGCGGGCCACTCGACGCAGGCAGGGCATCGAGCGTCGTCGCGAGCCGCGAGCGCGACACGCTCCGCCAGCTCTGACCTCACAGCACAGGGTAGCTGCACCCGCGGCGCAGCTCGAGGGAGGTGACGAAGGCGCCCTCTGCGCGCGTGAACGTTCGGTGACCGCGCATACCGTCGCGCGCGCACGTGCAGCGCTCACCGGCGCAGATCGCGGCGTAGATGTGCCCGTCCTCGCACTGGGAGAGCTCCAGGCCGGTCACGTAGCTCTGTGACTGGCACGAAACGACGGGGTTCCCGTCGATCTCGACGCCGCCGACGGAGCGCAGCTCGGAGATGCAGGTCAGTTGGTGGTTCCGGTCGACGAGCGCATAGAGCCGTCCGTTCGCTTCGCGCAGCAACGCGGTCTCGAAGCCGTCATCGACGGCCGCGGCGTCGCGCGCGGTGTCGACCGACCAGACCGGCGAGTCCGGCTCGACGATCGCCGGGGACTGTCTCGCTCTCGTGAAGAGAGTGACGACCTCTGCGTCGGTCGAAGCGAGATCGGGCGACGCGAGCGCCGCCACGAGCGCGTCCCAGGAGCGCTCCGTCGCGGCCGAGACGCCGAACACCTCGCGGCGAGAGACGCGCGCTCCGCCCTCGGTCGGCGCGAGCACGATCTCCTGGTACTCGTGCCCTTCGTGCGTGCAGCTCTGGATGCCGAGATAGGCTTGGCCGCTCGTCGGAGCGGTGGGCACATGCCCGCTCGCATAGCCGTCGATCGCCGCACACGCGGTCGGGCTCGCCGTGGGCGTGCCGCATGAGAAGTGCGCTCGGAGGCCGGCGAGACGCTCGACGCCGAACGGTCCGGCATCGCAAAGCACGTTGTGCTCGACCTCGTGGCAATGCTCTGGACCGGGGCACTCGCGCGCCACGTGCATCGCCCCTTCGACGCAGTGAAGGAACGATGCGCCATCGACCGAGCACGCCGCGCCCGCCGTGCACACGTCGCCCTCCTCGGCGATCGACGCGTCGCATCGCACCTGTGCTTCCTCGCGATGGCAGGCGCGCGCGCCGCGGCAGTGCATCGCGAGGTGGAACGTCCCGGCCTCGCAGCGCAGCATCGCCGAGCCGTCGACGGCACAGGTCCCCGCGCCTTCGGCCGCGGAGCACGGCTCGCCGTCGACCCCGAGCGTCTCGTCGCACCTCACCGTGCCCTCCGCGGTGCTGCATCCGTTCGACCCACGGCACATCGCACGAACGCGCAGCTGGCCATCGTCACACTGGAGAAACGTGTGCTCGTCGGCGCACGCGGCGACGCTGCCCGTGCACGAGTCACCCTCCGCCGGTCGACCTCCGCACGCCGTCATCAGCATCGCGAGCCCCATGAGCCGCGTCATCGTCAATCGCATGTGGATCCCCTCTCCTCGCCCGGCGTCGGTTTTGTGCGTCCCAAGATCTCGCGGCAAGGCTCAGAGCAGCGTGAGCAGCGCGGACCGCCAGACGACGTGAAAGAGGCCGAGCGCGACGACCGCCAGGGCCCCGCGGTAGGAAGGCGAGCGCGCGCGGAGCGACTGCCCGACGCCGAGAACGCCGCTCGCGATGGCGATCACGCCGCAGACGAACGCGACGATGTCGAGGCCACGACCGTTGACGAAGTAGCTCATCGAGAACGAGAAGCCGACCGCGGCGGCGATGGCTCCCGGCACCGCGGACGGCGGGACCCAGGAGCGCCAGCCGTCCCGCGGCGCCTGGTCGACCGCCTTGCACGAGGCGCAGAGAAACCCCGTCTCGTAGGGGTCGGCGACGACCGCGTTGCAGCGCATGCACGTGACGGGCGCGTTGTCTTCGTTCATGCCCAGCGCTCAGCAAGGACCGAACCACGCAAGATTCAGCATCTCGCACGCGATCGAGGCGCGACTGGGGTGCGCGCGCGTGTGACGGTCACACGAGAGAGGCCCGGTCGTCCGTGTTCGCCGCTGGGCTCCGTGGTGATCAGCCTCCACCCGAGGCCGAGGTTGTCCGCTTCGTAGAGCATGGCGATCACGAACACGGCTGGCTCGCGCGTGGACGGAACGGTCACCACGTTCTTCGACGCGATCTTGCCGTGGACGTGGATCGGTGCGCCCACGCGTGCGCTCGCGATCGGGACCGGCTCGTCGTCGAAGCGTTGCGCACGCGCCGCACGCACCCTCCGGACACCGTCGGCGGCCATCGTGCCACCGATGGCCCAGCAGAAGAGCGCAGCGATGAGGATGCCGGCGACGGTCATGCTCTACACGTCCAGGGTGACCCCTGCCTCTGTCTACGCGGATGGCGCTCGCCGCCGGGCCTCACGCTGAGGAGCGGTGCGTCACCAGGAGATCGTCGGCGGCATCAGCACACCCACGGCGTTGGTGCTCTCGCTCACCTCGAGCGCGCCGGCCGAGGCGTCGAGGGTCGCCGCGCTCCCCACGCGGGTCACGCCGCTGTCCCAGGTGGCCGGGAGCGCCGCGATGTTCTGCGCCACCGCGCCGAGCTCGTCTCCGGTGCCCTCGACGCGCGTTCCCGTGAGCGTGAGCGCGAGCGCCGCGCCGCCGCCGTCGAGCACGAGGCCGACGCGCCCATTGTCGACGAGCGTCGAGCCGGTGATCGAGACCGTCGTCAAGTGCTCGCTCGTCTGCACGACGTGGATGGCGTCCGCGGCGCGAACGAAGCTCGCGCCGCCCATGGCGGGAAAGAGCGCCTCGGCCGTGCCGGTCACCGTGGTCCCGCGCACGTCGACCTCGAGCGCGCCGCCGGCGCCGATCGCGATGCCATCGTTGTCCGTGAACGTTCCGTCCTCGACGTGGAGCGAGCTCCCGCTCTCGGCCCACACGCCGGCCCACTCCATTCGCTCCACGATCGGGCCCGTCAGGGTCACCTCGCTCGCAGACGCGTAGATCCCGTAGCCGGGCGCGTCGTGGAAGCGCAGCGACGCGCCTGTTCGGAGCACGGTGCCCTCGACCAGCGCGAACCCGATCGACACGAGGCTCAGTCCGGCGAGCGTGTGCGCGACCTCGACGTTCGATGCGTCCACCATGCAGCCGTAGGCCACCAGGCCCGCGCCGCGGTTCTCGTCGAGCGTCACTCCGTCGAGCTCGAGGGCCGCTCCGTCGCACCCGAGGCCGGCCGTCGCGAGACGCGTGAAGCTCCCTCCCGTCACGCGCACGGTCGCACCCTCGACGGCGACGAGCCCGTACAGCGCGAAGCCTGTCCCGTTCATCGGCACGTCGACGATGTTCGCCGGATCCAAATTGCCTGCGACTTCCACGTCCTCGAGCTCGACGGAGCTCTCGGCGACGCCGATCGCGATCCCGCGCACGATCTCGAAGCGGGTCGTCTCGATCCGCGCGTGGCCAGCGCCGCGCACCTCCACGGCCGCGGCGCTGCCGCCGGTCACGCGCGCCCCGGAGAGGGTCGTGACCGGCGCACCCTCGGGCGAGGGCGTGAGCGCGATCGCGTCGCCCTCGCCCAGCGCCCATGTTCCGCCGCGTACGATCGCCCCCGCTGGCACGACGATCGAGCCCTCGACCACGCAGCTCGCGTCGACCGCGAGCGCCTCTCCCTGACCGAGCGCCGCGATCCGATCGCGGATCATCGCGCCCTCGCACGCCGGAGCGTTCGTACACGACGCTGCCATCGCAGCGAGCGCACCGAGCGTCAGAGCCTTGAGAGAAGAGTGCATGGTCGAGGACATATCAGATCGCTCCGTGGGACAGGAGTCCCGGCGAAGCCGCCGATCGATTCGGCAGCTGCTCAGTACGATGCGAGCAGCGTCGAGTACTCGCCACCGACGAAGATGTGCGTCTCGTCGATCGCGAGGCCCGACCAGAGGCGTGCGGTCGAGAGACCCCGGATCTGCGAGGTCGCGTCGGTCCACGTCGTCCCGCCGTCGGTCGTCGCCCACAGCATGCCGTCGTTGTCGTCCTCGCCCGCGATCCAACCGTGGACGCCATCCGGCGCGAAGAAGATGAAGCGTGGGAAGGTCTGACCCTCGGTGTGCGACGGGATCGTCGCCCGCGTCCACGTCGAGGCCGCGCCGAGCGTCGCGTCGTGCGAGACGTAGACGTAGGTCGAGTTGTCCGAGAAGTAGGTGCCGCCCCCGACGATGCAGTGGTCGTTCGACGTGCAGTGCAGCGCGGTCGGCCCGTAGAAGTCGGCCTCGTCCGGCAGCGGCGCGAGGTGGAACATGCGGCCACCGTCGGTGGAGATGCAGACGCCGGTGACGTCGTCCGTGTCCTGGTTGAGCGCGTTCGCCGGCGAGAGCACGAGGCTCAGATCGGCCGCGACGTACGCGGCCTGCGTCGGACGCGGCGACATGCTGTAGCCCGGGTCGCTGCTGCAGATCGTCGGATCGGCGTCGTGCATGTCCAGGATGCCCGTCGGCACGGGCGGCAGGGCCTGAGGCGACCAGATGAGGTCCCACGCGGCCGAGGGGCCAGGCACGTCCGTCGTCGCATAGACGAGGCTGTTGCGGAACTGCAGCCAGCGCGCGCCGTCGCTCGCGAAGCCGTACTGCGCGTTGAGCGCGAAGCCCTCGCCGTCGACCGTTCCGAGGCGGACCGTCGACCAGCTCGCCGCGGCTCCGAGGTCGCTCGTCGCCGAGGCGCTGACGAAGCCGCTGCCGCCCGTGTCGAGGCGCGCGATCACGCGATCGCCGACGCGCGAGAAGCCGAGGAAGTCCGGACCGCCGATGACGCCGACGAGCTCACCGAACGCGTCGTTGCCGCTGAGCAGCGTGCCCGTGATCGTGTGGCTGTCGGTCGCGTAGAGGTGGCTCTCGTCGAAGTCGTGGGTCGACACGACGCACGAGGTCGGGCTCGAGCAGTAGATGCCCGTCACGCGCTCTTCGCTCGTGCCGAGATCGATCGCGTGCCAGCCGGCCGTGACCGTGCCTCCATCGGTGCCCGGCTCGACCGTGCCTCCGTCGGTGCCCGGTTCGACCGTGCCCGCGTCGCCGTGCGGCGTCGCCGCGTCATTTCCCGGCGTGCCACCGGGATC
Organism: Polyangiales bacterium; assembly: GCA_038252025.1. GTDB lineage: Bacteria > Myxococcota_A > Polyangia > Polyangiales > Sandaracinaceae > JBBSAT01. Next base: position 16,029 of record JBBSAT010000006.1, read on the forward strand.
GGGGGATGGACAGCCCACCAGGCTGGCCGAGATCAGGATCGTTGCCCACATGCGACGGCTCTTCATCGAAAGCTCCTCCTTGATTGCCGACTTCGGCGGGAGGCCCTTGAGCAACGAGCACGCCACGCGCGATCCATCGCGATCTGCGGCGATCCATCGTGAAGCGCGCGAGCCCGCTCTCCGACGTGTGTGACGGTCCCACGGGACGGTCTCGCGGCTATCATGCGCCGCATGCGTGCCCGCTCCTCGTCGCCATCCGTCCTGCTCGCCGTGCTCGTCGCTGCGTGTGGCTCGCCGAACGTCGTCGTCATCGACGCGAGCGTCGAGCCACCGGACGCAGGATGGGTACGCTCGCCGCCGATGCTCCCCGAGCCGACGATGGAGCCGCACGCGGTCTGCCCGACCGGCTTCGGCGTCGTCGCCCTCGACGGCGCCACCGCTTGCGAGCCGTGGGCAGGGGGCGCGCGTCCGACGTGCGCGCGCGGCGAGCGCCTCGCGGCGGGCCTCGGCTGCGTGCCGCTCGCGACCGACTGCGGAGCCGACGTGCCGCCGGAGGTCGCGTCGGGCGCGCTCCTCGTCCGCGAAGGGAGCACGGGCGGCGACGGGTCGGTCGAGCGTCCGTTCGGCACGATCGCCGACGCGATCGCCGTCGGCGGATCGTCGCTCGCTCTCGCGCCGGGCCGCTACGACGCGCCGCCGGTGCTCGACGGGCTCACGATCGTGGGCACGTGCCCGGATCGGACGACGCTCGTCCTGCCTGGTCCGACGACGGTCGCTCACGGAGAGCTACGGCGGCTCGCGCTGACGGGTCCGGGCGTGCTGACGGTGTCGCGTGCGGGCGAGCTCACGCTGCGCGCGATCGAGGTGACGGCGCTCGCCGGAGGCCTCCGTGTCGACGGAACGCTGGAGATCCACGGCGGCGCCCTGCACGACCTCGCGACCGACGCGATCGTGACCAGCGAAGCAGACAGGCTCGTGCTCGAGGACGTCGCGATCGAGCACGTGCGAGGCGTCGCGCTCAGCGTGGTCGACAGGTTCGCGCCGCACACCCACGTCGGGCTGCAGCGTGTCGTGATCGCCGACGTGAGCCCGCCGCCCGTTGCCACCGGCAGTCTGGGCGCGGCGGTGCTCGTCGACGGCGGCGGGACCGTGTCGGTCGACGGGCTCGTGATCGAGGACGCGACCGGGCACGCGATGGTGTCGTTCGCGGACGACACCTCGCTCGCGAACCTGGTCCTGCGGCGGCTCGCAGGCGCCGGGCTCCTCCAGGACGACGCGTCGCCGGACGAGGTGTCGGGCACCGTCGATAGCATCTGGATCGACGATGCCGGCGGCGGGATCGTGTTCAGCCATGGCAAGCACACCGCGACCGACGTGGTGATCGAGGGCGTTCGCTACGTCGGGCTGGCCATCGTGGACGGCGACACGACGGTCGAGCGCGCGCTCATCGACGGCGCGGTCGGCCTCGGCATCGACGCGACGTCGTGCACCGCGATGCTCCGCCACGTCCACGTGAGGAACGTCGTGCACGCGACGACGGTGGAGGCGGGCAATGGCGGCGGGCTACTCGTGGAGCCCAGCGCGACGGTCACGCTGGAGCACACGGTCTTCGAGCAGGTGGAGCACGCCGGCATCGCCGTCGCCAACACCGGCGCCGGCGTGGACGACTCCCCGGCGACCCTCATCGCGAGCGACGTCGCGATCCACGACGTGCAAGCCGTCGGTCCGTCCGATGGGATGGGCGTGCTCGCCGTCGACGGGGGCCAAGCGACGCTCCGGCGCGCGTCGATCCGCAACGTCTGCACGGCAGGCCTCGCGGCGCAGGACGGAAGCGTCAACGCCTCGAATCTGACGATCGACCACGTGGAAGCGTGCCGCGGCGGGCCCGACGGGATCGGCGCCGTCGCGAGCCAGTTCGACCCGACGCGGGCGACGACGATGACGCTCGACCGCGTGGCGATCGCCGACGTCCAGCGCTGGGGCGTCATCGCCACCGGCCCAGGCACCCGGCTCGACGCCAGCTCGCTCCTGGTCGAGCGTGTCCGCGCGGTGACGGACGGGGACGTGGGAGGCGGCGGCGCGATCGTCGTCCACGACGGGGCGACCGTCGTGGTGAGGCGCTTCGAGGCCCGCGACAGCGAGTGGGCCGGCATCATCGTGACGTTCGACGTCACTGCGACGTTCGAGCTCGGGATCGTCCACGACAACGGCGTCGCCATCGTGCAGAGCCCGGTGCTCCTCCTGAACATGGGAGTCTCGCCGGGCCTCGACTTGTTGGGCGTCGACCTGCTCGGCCTCCGCGTCCCGACGGAGACCACCATCCAGCGTCCGATGCTCGCGCCGTGAACGGCAGAGCGGGCTGCGCGTTGAGGGGCCCTGGTTCGAGCAGGCCGCGTATACTGCGCGTCTCGTGACCTCGCCGATGGACACCACCCTCGGATCGCCGCCAGAGCGCGGTGTCCGCGCCGCCGGGCGTCTCACGGCGATCTGCGTCGCAGGCGAGCTGCTCCCGACGCCGCGATCCTTCGTCCTGCCTGCAGGCGCGTTCGAGCTCGGACGCGCCGTGGGGCCGGAGGTGCTCGGCCTCGCGAGCGACCCCCGCCTCTCGCGCCGGCACGCACGCATCGTCCGAGCGAAGAACGGAGCGCTCTCGATCGAGGCGCTCGGGACGGCGCCTGTCGAGGTGAACGGCGTCGAGGTTCGCGACGGCGCGCTCGCGGACGGAGACGTCATCGTCGTCGGCGAGACCGTGCTCATCCTGCGGTTCGGTGAGGGTCCGCGTGACGCGCCCGCGATCGACGGCCTCGTCGGCGACGCGCCCAGCATCCGCGCCATCCGGCGCTCCATCGCAAAGGTCGCGACGGCGCCGATGAGCGTCGTGCTGCTCGGCGAGAGCGGCACCGGTAAGGAGATCGTCGCGCGCGCGCTCCACGAGCGATCCGGCCGGCGGGGCGAGCTCGTCGCGCTCAACTGCGCGGCGATCCCCGCGACGCTCGCCGAGGCACAGCTCTTCGGTCACGCGGCCGGCGCGTTCACCGGCGCACAGCGAGCCACCACCGGCGTGTTCCGCGCCGCGAGCGGTGGGACGCTGTTCCTCGACGAGGTCGGCGACCTGCCGCTCGAGCTGCAGCCCAAGCTCCTTCGCGCGCTCGAGGAACGTGCGGTCGTGGCTGTCGGCGCGACCACCCCGACCCCCGTCGACGTGCGCGTCGTCGCCGCCACCCATCGCGATCTCATCGAGGAGGTGCGCGCCGGGCGCTTCCGCGGCGATCTCTACGCGCGCCTCGCCGAGTTCACGATCGAGCTCCCGCCGCTCAGAGACCGTCGCGAGGACATCTTCCCGATCCTCGCGCACCTCGTGCCCGGCCCTCTCCCGCGCTTCGCGTTCGACGCGCTGCGCGCCCTGCTCGTGCACCCGTGGCCGTTCAACGTGCGCGAGCTGCGCACGGTGGCGGCGCAGCTCCAGCTGCTCGATCCGTCCGATGCGCCCGTCTCGCTCCGCGAGATCGGCGACCGGCTCGTCGACACCGCGCGCGTCACCGCCCCCGCGTCCGTCAGCGCTGCGCCGCCCGAGCCGAAGCGACGCGCAGCGAGCGCGAGCGCCCGCGAGCGTGCACAGCCGCCGTCGCGCGCCGAGCTCGAGGCCCTCCTTCGTGCGCACCGCGGCAACGTCACGGAGCTGGCGCAGGCGAGCGGTCGCTCCCGGAAGCAGGTCTATCGCTGGCTCGAGGGCCACGGTCTGGACGCCGAGCGCTTCCGGGCCGGATGACCGAGATCGGCGATCGCGTCGGGCCCTACGTGCTCGAAGGCGTGATCGGGCGCGGCGGGATGGGCGTCGTGTACCGAGCGCGCGACCCGAGCGGACGACCCGTCGCGCTCAAGCGTCTCGCGGTGCACGACGACGACGTCGCGCTGCGTCTCGGTCGCGAGGCGCAGGTGCGCGTCACGCACCCCAACGTCGTCCGCGTGCTCGGCTCGGGCCTCGACGCACGCGGTGAGCCGTACGTCGTGACGGAGCTCCTCGAAGGCGCGTCCCTCGACGTGCGCGTGAAGGTGCCCCTCGCCACGCTCGTCCAGCGCTTCGCGGCCGCTGCGGACGGGCTCGCAGCGATCCACGCGGCAGGCATCATCCACCGAGACGTGAAGCCGTCGAACCTCTTCGTCACGAAGTCCGGCGAGGTGAAGCTCCTCGACTTCGGCGTCGCCTCGTTTGCGTCGTCGTCCACGGTGCTCACGTCGACGGGCGCGCTGATCGGGACCCCCGCGTTCCTCTCTCCCGAACAGGCACGCGGGGACGACGTCGATGCGCGCGCCGATCTCTGGTCGCTCGGGATGAGCCTCTACTACGCGCTCACGCAGGACCTTCCGTTCCGCCGCTCGAGCGGTGTCGCGACCGCGCTCGCCGTCCAGAACGATCCGCTGCCGGATCTGCTCGAGCGCGCGCGAATGCCGATCTCTCTCGAGCTCGCGACGCTGGTCGAGCGCTGTCTCGCGAAGCGAGCCGCGGACCGTCCCGCGAGCGCCGAAGAGCTCGCGCGCGCTCTCCGCGCGGTGCCGATCGAAGCGCCGCTCCGCCCGAGCCAGCCGCTCCTTCCGCGGCCGAGCGAGACGTTCCGACCCGTCGCGATCCTGCTCGTCGAGGGAAAGATCGCGACCGGCGTCGTCGTGAGCGAGGCCCAGCGCGCCTCGGGCGAGGCGTTCCGCATCCTCGGAAAGACCACCGCCGTCGTCCTCGGCCTCGCGAGCGCACGCGGCGACGAGCTCGATCGCGCGGTCGCGATGGCCCTGCGGCTCTCGTCGAAGGGCGCGCTCGTCGTCGTGGGCACCGCGCGCGCGCGTTCCAGCGGTCGAGAGCTCGAGCCGACGTCGCTCGAGGCGAGCACGGAGCTGTTCGCGCGTCTTCGTGGGGCGGACCCTGGGACCTGGGTGACCGCATCCGTCGCGACCCTCGTGCACGCGAGTGTCCAGCTTGAGCTCCACCAGGACGGCACTGCGCGCGCGGTGTCGCTCTCGTCGCCGCACCGAGAGCAGGCGCTGCTCGGACGCGATGCCGAGCGCGCGGCGATCGCTCGCGCCGCGCGCACTGCCGCCCGAGGCGCCTTCACGCGCGTCACCATCACGGGCGAGTCCGGCATCGGCAAGACCGAGCTGGTCCGCGCGGCGCTCGCCGACGTGTCCCGCGTCTGGCCCGACGCAGTCTTCCGGATCGGCGCGTCACGTCACGGCGAGACCGCACCCTTCGCACCGCTCGCGAGCGCGCTCGACGTCGTCGACGACGGAGGGGCCGAGGCTGCGACGGTGGCGATCGATCGGCGACGCGCGCGCGTGATCGACGCGATCGGCTCGTCGCTGGTCGAGGTACCGCTGGCGGTGCTGGTCGTCGAGGACGCGCACGACGCGGACGACGCGACGCTCCGCTTGCTCGATGCGCTCGAGCACGACTTCGCCGATCGCCCGCTCCTCCTCATCGAGACGCGTCGTCACGCGCGCGTCGAAGCACCGCCCGCACAGCCCACCGATGTGAGCCTCGCGCTCGGTCCGCTCGACGCCGCATCGATCGAGACGCTCGCCCTCGCGCTGCTCGGGCCCGTGCTCGCGCGCCGCATCGCAGAGGCGCTGACCCTGCGCGCCGGCGGAAACCCGCGCTTCGCGGATCAGCTCACGCGGCTCGCGCTCGCGCGAGGGCAGGGCGCCGACGTGGAGCGCTGGGAGCTTCCGTCCACCGTCGAGAGCGCGATTCAGGCGCGGCTCGATGCGCTGCCGCAGGCGCTCCGCAGCGCGACGCACACGATGTCGGTGCTCGGGGTCGAAGGCACGATGGACGAAGCGCGCTGGGCGCTCGGCGCCTCGAGCGATGCGTGGCTGCGCGAGCTAGCGGCGCTCGACGTGCTCGAGCTCTCGACGCGCGGCACGCGCCTCTCGTGGCAGTTCAGGAGCCGCGTCGTCCGCGAGGTCGCGTACGAGGCGCTCGCTCCGAGCACGGCGAGACGCCTCCATGACGCCTTCGCGCGACGGCTCGCGAACACGGGATCTGCGTCGCCCGAGATCGTGCTCGGGCACGCCGAGCGAGCCGGCGACGAGGCGCTCGTGCTCGAGTACGTGCGCCTCGCGCTCGCGCGCGCGGCGCGGATCGGCGACGGCCATCGCGTGCTCGATCTGCTCGCACGCGTGCGAGAGATGGGCGGCGCGGCGACGGAGGAGCTCTTTCTCGCCGCCGAGGCTGCAGCGTTCGTGGGCCGAGCAGATCCCGAGGCGCTGCTCTCGGAGGCGCTCGCGCAGGCGGAAAACGCCGACGCGCGCGCGCGGGCGCTGGCGGAGCTGGGAGAGCGCGCGCGGCGGGCCGGACGCGTGACGAACGCGCGCGCGCTGCTCGAGCGCGCGCTCGCGGAGAAGCCGTCTCGGAAGCTCGCCGTCCGGGCTGCGTGCCGTCTCGCACTCGTGCACGTGTCGGAGGGTGAGGTCCGCGAGGCGGCGCGGCTGCTCGACTCTCTCTCGCTCGAGGGGACGCCCGTCGACGCGCGCGCGCTCTTCTGGGACACGCGCGGCTATGTCGAAGGCGCGCGCGGCGCGCTCGGTGGACGGCGCGAAGTGTACGAGCAGGCCGCAGCACACTACGCCGAGCTCGGCGACGCACGCCGAGAAGCGGGCGCACGCGCGAACCTCGGTGACACGCTTCGTGAGCTCGGTGAGCTGTCCCTGGCGGAGCGCGCTCTGCGCCAGGCGATCGAGGGCGCTCGGCGCGTGGGCAACGGCCTGACGGAGGCCTACGCGCTCCTCAACCTCGGGACCACGCTGCTCACTGCAGGTCGGCGGCGCGAGGCGGTCCTCACTCTCGAGCTCGCGCGCGCGCGCGCCAGCGCGGTGGGCGATCCGCGCCTCGCGTGTCTCGTCGCGCTGCGATGCGCGCTCGCGGAGGCGCGCGCACCGACGGCGGCGGATCTCGCGCCCCTCGAGCAGCTCGACGCCGGTGGAGCCGACCCGATGCTGCGTGGGTTGGCGCTCACGGCGCAGCTCACGCACGGGACGCCGGACGCGGCCGCGCTCGACGCAGCGGAAGCGCTCCTCGCCCAGGGCGAGGAGATCGAGCAAGGCGCGATCGAGCTGGCGGCGGCGCTGCACGCGCGTCGGCCGAGCGCGGACGTCCGTGCGCGCGTGGCGGCACGCGTCGAGCGATCGCTCCGAACGATCGACTCGATCGAGGGCCGGCAGCGCTACCTGGCCCACGTGCGCGCCGAGGCGCCGGGTCTCCTGGACTGAAGAGCGGCGCGAAGAGCGGGTCGGATCGCACCGAAGAAGAGGAACGCGAAGAGAGCGAACGTCGCGTCCTCCGTCGGGAAGAACACGGTGTGGGCGAAGATGCCGAGGAACAGGGCGCTGAGCGCGCCGGCGATCGCTCCGGCCGCAGTGTTCGCCCGATCGGCGCTCACGAAGTCAGCGAGGAGGTCGAGCAACGCGTCACGTTCGGTGTTCTGCTGGGCTGCCATGCGAGACGGTTGAGCAAGCACCGCACCGACCGCTCGATCCTTGTTTCCAGAGCGGCGCGTGTCGAGCGCACGCGACGGTCACGTGAGACCGTCACGTGCACGCCTCGACACGAAGGCGAGCGCTGCGAGCAGGCCATCGAGGGCGCGCGATGACGCAAGGGTCGATGTGGAGCTGGGGCAAGACACTCGGCCCTTCAGCCCCCGTCCACGTCTGCCCGCCTCCCCAGCGCGGTCCGCGCCGCCCGCGCGAGGTTGCCAATGGCCTCCTCTCCGACTCCGTGGTCCATCGCCGACAGCACGAGCGTCTTGTCCTCGAGCGGCGAGGGCTCCGCGCGGGTCGGCACCACGAGGTAGTAGCCGTCGAAGTCCATGCGCTCGAAGTCCTCGTCGTACCGGGGACGGCAAACGGTGATCCACCAGGGCACCGACGCGACGGTTCGCACGACGATCACGCGGCCCGGCGAGACGCGGAGGTGCATGCGCGGACCGAGCCCACCGAGGAGCACGATCGCGAGAGCCCAGAGCCAGGCGTCTGGCGGTCCCGAGAAGAAGAGCCCGAGCAGCAGCAGGATCGCGATCGGCAGCGTGAACATCGCGACCATCAGATCCGGCGTGTCCACGGCGACCCGGCGGGGCGAAAGGCGCACGCGGGTAAACACACGTGGAACGCTGCCTGCGAGGGTGGGGCGGGGACTTTCGTTCATTTCACTTCGCGCGCGGGCGCCGCATCGAGGCCTCGCGAACGGCTAGGCATAGGAATAGCACAGCTGCTCGCATCGGTCGCCCCGGACCACGCGACACGTGGATGCAGCCTGCCGTGACGGCCCCGTCCGTTCTATTCTGACCGCCCCATGGCGCCGAAGAGCACCGAGAAGCTGTCCCACGACGCGATGGTCCAGCGGCTTCGCGGTGCCGTGGGCGCGGTCTCGCTTCGCGCCGCCGCCGAGGGGTTCGTCGCGAGCCTCGTCGAGGGTCCGCTCCGTGTTCGATCGACGCTCGGTCACCTCGCGTTCGCGTCGAACCTGCCCGAGCACCCGTTCACACCAAACCGCGGATCGCAGAGCTACATGTGCGCGATCTGTGGCGCCTCGAGGGAAACCGAGCTCGATCGCGACGCGCTCGAGGAGCGGCTCGCGCGCAACGCCACCGCGATGGCGGATCTCGCGGCGGCGCTCGTCGATCTCGAGGGATTCGCGAAGCTTCCGCCGGCGAAGGCGACCGCGGCGGACCTTGCTTGCTTCGACGCCATGCTCGCGGTGATCGCGGAGCTCCCGCCGGAGGGACGTGCCGCGACTCTCCTCGAGAAGTTTCGCGTGCCGAAGTCGAACCGCTACGACCGCGGCTCGCTCGTGGAGACGCTCGGCGCGTGCGGCGTCTTCGACACACACGATCACGTTGGGCATCTCACACGCTGGATCGGCTTCTGGGAGTACGAAGAGGTTCCGTCGTTGAGTGGCGACATGAGGCCACCCGAGGCTTGGTGGCGACGCTCCTCTGGAGTCTCACGCGAGGCGCTCGATACGGTATTTCCGATGGAGGGGGTCGATCGAGCGAGGTTCCCTGCGAGACCGATCGCGCCGCGCCCGATCGAGAAGGCATCCATCGTCGTCCCGAGGAAAGGCCCCCAGCCTGCGCTGAAGCTCGACGCCGGCGACGTCGTCGCGTTCGGCTTCCAGGATCGTTGGGTCGCGGGGGTCGTCCTGGGCGCCCACCGCGGCGCAAAGCGCCTACATCCCATCATCGAGTTTCATGAAGAGGTGTTTGCCGAGCTCCCCGATTCACGCGCGCTGCAGAATGGCAGTCCACGTCTCGTCGGACCGTATCGCGAGGCGCCGCACGCGCGCCGTGAGCCGCTCGCGCTCGAAGGCATGGAGTTCCTCGGTGGCGTCATGGGCGTAATGGTCGAACGCATCGCCGTGGACCACCCGGCGATACGAAGCAACGTCGCGGTGTCGCCCTATCGCGTCGTCGCGACGCGGAACCTCCTCTACTTGATGGCAACGCTTGGTTCGCCCCCGCCGAACCTGGGCGCGTAGCCGAACGCAGCGCGTAGGGCCTGCTCTCGTTGCGATCGAGACCCCTCCGACTCGACGGTGCCCGTCGACTCAGTCCAATACCGCGCTCGCCGTCGCGCTCCCATCGAACATGTGGTTACGGCTAGCCCAGAAATCCCGTGCTCGGGTCGCGCGTCACGCCAAAGTGGATCGCTGTGATGTCGATCCTCGGCCGATTGCCCACGACGCCCTCCGCAGAACGCACGATGGCAGCAAGCCGCACGCGTGCCGTCCTGTGTCGCGAGCGCCCTTGCTGTTGACGCGGAGGACGGTCGCCACGATCCTCGTCGAGGACGAGCTGCCCGACCTTCAGGGAGCGTTCGACTGCGACCCCGAGGCCGGGATGTTCTGCGCAGTCGGCGAGGATCGCGCCGCGCTCGAGCGGCTCGATCCGGCGATGGCCGCCGTCGCGAACGACCCTGAGCGTCTCCGCGCGCTGGTCGCCGGCGCCGAAGCCCGCGGCTTCGCGTTCGACGATTGAGCCACCGCACGCCCGGAGCCCGGAGCGGGGTACCAGCGCGAGGACGCAAGCCGGCGCTGGCGTGAGAGGCGTCGGATTTCGTAGTGATTCGAACGGATCGGTGCTCTAGGCTCCGCCGCCTCGGAGGGCATGATGGAAGCTGCGGCAGACTCGACGACTCGTTGGCTCGGGATCCTCTCCTCGGGAATGCTCATCGGTCGCGACGCGGAGCTCGCCGCCGAGACGGCGCAGCACCTCGTCGGCGCGCGCGCCCTCAGCGAGCTGCGCCACTGGTTCGCCGAGGCGCCGCCCGAGAGCGCGAGCGATGCGCGCGTCGCTGCGATCGAGGCGTGCATCGCGATCGTGCACGCGGACCGCGTCGTGAAGGACGCGGAGCGTGAGTTCGTCGAGCGCGTGATCCAGCTCAGCGAGCTCGACGAGGCCACGCAGGAGGCACTCGTCCAGCGCATCGACGTCGAGCCCTCGCTCGAGGGCATCGGCGCGCGGCTTCCGCATCCGGCGCTCGCCGAGCTGCTCCTCGTCCTCGCGTGGCAGGTCGCGCTCTCGGACGGGAAGATCCAGGACGAAGAGCGCGGCGCCTACGGGATCCTCGCGGACAAGCTCGGCGTCACCCCGACGCGCGCCAGCCAGCTCCGCACGACGAAGCCGGGCTGAGCGGGACCTCGTCCACGCTCAGCCCCTGCTGCTCCGCTTCGGCCGCTCCGCTTCAGCCGACCGGCGTCGCGTCGTACTGAACGATCGGGTTCCAGGGGCCCTGGCCCGCGCGCGGCTGCCAGTTGTGCCAGACCTCGGAGCCGCGGCCCCAGTAGAACAGCTCGAGACGGCCGTCCTGGTTCTGACCGACGGCCAGATCCGTCGCGTGCTCTCCGAGCACCTCGGCGTCCGTGCCCCAGTCGCCGTTCTTGCTCTGCTGCCACTGGTTGCGGATGCGGCCCTCGGGATCGATGAAGAAGACCTCGAGACGACCGTCGCGGTTCTGCTCGACGTCGATCCGCAGCGCCTTCGCCGCGAGGCTCTCCTGGCCGTGCCAGTCGCCGTTCGGCGTGAGCTGCCAGTCGTGCCAGAGGACGTCCGCGTCGTCGCGCCAGAAGGCCTCGAGGCGGCCATCGGCGTTCGCGCCGACGCGCACCTCGCGCGCCTTGCCCGTCAGCGCCTCGGCGCCGTGCCAGTCGCCGTTCGCTTCCGTCTGCCAGTCGTGCATGAGCGCGCCCGACGCGGTCACGTAGAAGACCTCGAGGCGGCCGTCCTGGTTCTTGCCGACGGTGACGTCGAGGCTCGCGCCGGCGAGCTTCTCCGGGCCGTTCCAGTCGCCGTTCGGCGTGAGCTGCCAGTCGTGCTCGAGCGCGCCGCCCGCGCCGACGTAGAAGATCTCGAGGCGGCCGTCCGCGTTCGACGCGACGGAGACGGCGTGCGCCTCCTTGGCCAGCGTCTCCTTGCCGTTCCAGTCGCCGCCGGGCGCCTGCTGCCAGTCGTGCTCGAGCTCGCCCTCGGGCGTGACCCAGAAGACCTCGAGGCGACCGTCGGCGTTCGCGCCGCACGCGATGCCCGAAGCCTTGTTCGCGAGCGTCCGCGGGCCCGCCCAGAGCCCGTTCGGCGTGCGCTGCCAGTTCTGCTGCAGGCGCCCGTCGGCCGCGACGTAGAAGACCTCTAGACGACCGTCGCTGTTTCGACCGATCGCAATCCGCTGGGTGACGTGAGACATGGCTCGCATTCCTCCTCCTCTTCGTTTCGCAGGGCGCGAGGGAGAAAGCAAGGGCCGGCGTCGAGCACGCTTGCGTGGGGCGCCGTCGCGCGAATCGGGCTATTGGAGAGGCATGCCCATCGACTTCGAGGCCGTCCCGCTCCTCTCGGACAACTACGCGTACTTGCTCATCGATCGCGCGAGCCAGTGCGCCGTCGTCGTCGATCCGTCCGAAGGCCCGCCGGTGCTCGATCGGGCACGCGCGCTGGGGCTGACGATCACCGGGATCTGGGCGACGCACCACCATCCCGATCACGTCGGTGGCGTCGATGCGATCGCGTCGGCGCTCGGCCCGCTCGAGGTGGTCGGGAGCCACTACGATCAGACGGCGAAGCGCATCCCGCACCAGACGCGCGCGCTCGGAGAAGGCGAGTCCCTCTCGTTCGCGGGGGAGAGCTTCGAGGTCCTCGACATTCCTGGTCACACGCTCGGCGCGATCGCGTACGTCGGCGCCGGCCTCGCGCTCACCGGCGACACGCTCTTCTGCGCGGGCTGCGGGCGCGTGTTCGAAGGAACGATGCCGATGATGCGCGCCTCGCTCGAGAAGCTGAGCCGGCTTCCCGACGCGACCCGCGTGCTCTGCGGGCACGAGTACACGGTAGCGAACCTGGCGTTCGCGCACCACGTCGAGCCGAAGAACGCGGACATCGCCGCACGGCTCGAGCGCGCCAAGCAGACGCGCGCGAAGAACGAGCCGACGATCGGCAGCACCATCGCCGAAGAGCGCGCGACGAATCCTTTCCTTCGCTCGTCGAGCCCCGACGTACGCACGTTCGCAGCGGCGAAGGGAGCGGCGCACACGGACGACGAGGTCTTCGCGCGCATCCGCGAGGCGAAGAACACCTTCTGATCTCTGATCGATTCCGGGCGCCCCCGGCCTCCGAATCCCCGGCGCGACCGTCGTCCGCGACGTCCAACCGTCGTGCAGATTCGAAGGATGGAGCTCGTGCCGTTAGCCGCCGCCGCGGGCGAGGTGCTCGACCGCGCGCACGAGGCTCGACCGAAGCGGATCGGTGAGCTCGTCGAGGCGCGAGACTTCGTTGGCCGCGTTCATCAGCTTGTCCATCAGTGTGGGCGGAGCGCCCTGGAACGCAGTCAGCACGTGCGGGAGGCGACAGAGCTGTTTGGCCGTCGGTGCGAGCAAGCCGTTACGGACGATGAGCTCGCGCGTCTCGACGATCTTCGCGCGCCACGTAGCGTAAGGCAGCTCGTTCAGCTCGCTCGCGTGCGCGTAAGTGCTCTCGTCGAGGAGCATTCGAAGGACGTACTCGTCGACGTTCCCGCCCTCTGTTCGTGCCAGCTCGGCGGGGATCCCGTCGATGTGGCCGACGCCGAGCACGATCGCGACAGCGCCGGTTTCATGACGGAGCACGAACGTGTCGCGCACCCCTTCGAGCGTCTCGACCGGCGCGGCCGTATCGACCTTGCCCGCGACCCAAGTTCCGAATTCGGCGCCCGAACGCGCGTCGTAGTCGAGGAGCGCGACCACAGAGATACCCGACGTCAAGTGGGCACGCATATCCTTCAAGACTTGGTCCTTACCGCGTGTCCTTCGGCGATCTCCGCGGTCGAAGTCCGCCGCCTCGGGCAGCCGTTGGAGCCGGATGAGCGCCGCGACGAAAGCGTCGTCGTGCAGCCCCTCGCAGACGATCTTGACCCGCTCAGGCATAGAGCGAGAGGTAGCGAACGTCCGTACCGCTGTCGCTCAGCGTGGTGACCGTCGCGGCGTCAAGCTTGCGCACGTCCAGGTGACCCTCCGCGAGCGCGAGGTGGAAGACGGCGCTCTCGCTCCCCGCGTCCAGCGATGCTTCCAGGAATGCCGCCACGCACTCCGCGCTGTGCGTCGTCAGGACGAGCTGGACATCGTTTTCCCTCGCGAGGGACACGACGGCCTGAGCGAAGCGTCTGAGCGAGCCGGGATGTTGATGGCACTCCGGCTCCTCCAGGATGAAGACCGACCCATTCATCGCTCCGAGCATCGTGAGAGCTCGGAACGCGGCGCGCGCGCCGTCGCCCTGGGCATCGAGCGGCAAGCCGCGTGTGGGGAAGAGCAGCATCGCGCGGCCGTCGGGCGGGAGCTGGATCGACTCGACGTCCATGCCGAAGATCGCGGAGAGCGAGCGTGCGAGAACCTTGTCGCGACGCGCGCGCAGCGTCGCGTTCCACAGCGTACGCTCGATGTTCGAGTCATGGGCGTCGCTCGGCCAGAAGCACGAGGCCGTCGCGAAGAACGCGTTGCCGTCGCTCCGGCTCGGACCCTGGTTCTTGCCGAACTGCCATGAGCGCGTCGTCGGTGCGTCACTCGCGTCGATCTCGACGCGAGTCGACGCTGCGTCGGCGTGCCGAAGGTTCTGAACCGACTCCGTCTCGAGGCGCAGGGCGTGAAGCCGGACGCCACGCATGCGATGTGCGACGTCGCTCGCGCCATCGGAGAAAGCCTCCGCCGTTCGGAGGATCGCTTCCACGATGGTCGACTTCCCGGAGTTGTTCCGGCCGACGAAGACGTTCACGTCGACGAGGCCGTCGATGGCCCCCTCACGGATCCCTCGGAACCCGGTCAGCTCGATGCGGGTGATCCGTTCCATACCGGAAGCCTATCGCGCGTGCTCCGGTGGGTCACCACGCGCGTTCGCGGAGATCTCTTCTATGTCGAAGGGGCGCTCGCCGGCAACGCCCGCGTCTGGGGACGAGCGCGGCCGGCTGGGTGGGCCTCTGGGATCCCATGCGACCCGGTAGCTACTCGCCGGCGTCGCGGATGCCGTAGCGCTTGGCGAGCTCCCGCAGGTGGTAGCGCGTCAGGCCCGCGGCGTTGGCGCTGCGGGTGACGTTGCCGTTGTGCTTGTCGAGGAGCGCCTTGAGATAGGCCGCCTCGAAGACGTCGAGCACGCGCTGCTTGGCTTCCTTGAAGGGGAGCGCGTCCTCCACGAACTGTTCGGCGTTGCCGCCGGGCAGCGGGAGCGGCGGCGTCTTCTGCGAGTTCGGGAGCAGATCGCGCACGGTGAGCTCGGGCGCGTCGGCCAGTGACGCGCCGCGCTCGATCGTGTTCTTCAGCTCGCGGATGTTGCCCGGCCACGGGTAGGTCATGAGCCGCGCCATCGCGTCCTTCGCGATGCTCAGCTTTCGCCCATCTGCCGACGCGCCGCCCATCGCCGCGCGACGCTGCGCGAAGTCCGCGAGGAAGTGCTCCGCGAGGAGCATCACGTCCTCGGGTCGCTCGCGGAGCGGCGGGAGCTCGATCGCCACCACGCTCAGCCGGTAGTAGAGGTCCTCGCGGAACGTCCCCTCGTTCACCATCTGGCGCAGATCGCGGTTCGTCGCCGCGATGACGCGAACGTTCACCGGGATCGGCCGATCCCCGCCGACGCGCTTGATCTCGCGGTTCTCGAGGACGCGCAACAGCTTCGGCTGGAGCGAGATGTCGAGCTCGCCGAGCTCGTCGAGGAAGATCGTCCCGCCGTCCGCCTGCTCGAAGCTACCGCGGTGTCGATCGCTCGCCCCCGTGAACGCGCCGCGCTCGTGTCCGAAGAGCGTGCTCTCGATCAGGTCCTTCGGGATCGCGCTGCAGTCCTGGACGACGAGCGGACCGTCCTTTCGACGCGAGCCGCGGTGCACGCCGCGCGCAACGAGCTCCTTGCCCGTCCCCGTCTCGCCCCGGACCAGCACCGTGAGCTCGGTGGGCGCGACCTTCTCGAGCGTCGCGAAGATCTCGCGCATGCGCACGCTCTTGCCGATGATCTCGTGAAAGCGCTCGCTCTTGCTCAGATCGATGTCGACGGTCCCGGAGACCGGCTCGAAGCGGAGCTGCGACTGCCCGAGCCGGATGATCGTGCCGGGCCGAACCCAGACCTCACGGACCCGCAGCTCGCCGCAGAACGTCCCGTTCGTCGACTCGAGATCGCGAAGGAGAAAGCCGCGCTCGTTCGCCACGACCTCGAAGTGCGTGCCGCTGACGGCCTTGTCGGCCAGGACGAGATCGCAGATGACGCTCCGGCCCACGGTGAGCCGCTCGCGCTCCATCACGACGTCCTTGCCCTTGTCGGGCCCCTCGACGACGACGATCCGCGCCCGCTTGAGCCGACGCTTGGTCGCTCGATCGTCGACGAAGATGGTCGTGAGCCCGGGATCGACCTTGTTCGAGTCGGTCAAGGCGCACCGCCGGCGTCGTCGCGCAGCGTGCGGATCGCCGGCCCGTAGTGCGGAAAGGCGGCCTCTCTCGAGGAGAACACGGCGCTGCCGGCCACGAGCGCGTCCGCACCGGCCGCCCACACCTGCGCCGCTGTGCCCTGCTTGATGCCGCCGTCGACCTCGAGGTCG
The DNA here is from genome assembly GCA_038252025.1 of Polyangiales bacterium. Lineage (GTDB taxonomy): Bacteria > Myxococcota_A > Polyangia > Polyangiales > Sandaracinaceae > JBBSAT01. The sequence goes on from JBBSAT010000006.1 coordinate 32,103, forward strand.
ATCGCGCGGCCCGAGGCGTCGATCATCGCCCGGATGCGCTCGATCTTCGGAAGGACTGCCGGGATGAACGACTGTCCGCCGAAGCCCGGGCTCACGCTCATGACGAGGACGAGGTCGACCTGCTCCATCACGTAGCGGAGGCACTCCTCGCCCGTGTGGGGGTTGAGGGCGACGCCCGCCCGTTTGCCGAGGGACCGGATCGACTGGAGCGTGCGGTGAAGGTGCACGCAAGCCTCGGCGTGGACGGTGATGCCGTCCGCACCGGCCGACGCGAAGTCCTCGAGGTAGCGGTCCGGCTCGACGATCATGAGGTGCACGTCGAGCGGCTTGGCCGTCGACTTGCGGAGCGCGGCGACGACGGGTGGCCCGATCGTGAGGTTCGGGACGAAGCGCCCGTCCATCACGTCGACGTGGATCCAGTCGGCTCCCGCAGCCTCCACGGCCCGCACTTCCTCGCCGAGGCGGGCGAAGTCTGCCGAGAGGATCGAAGGCGCGATGCGGACGGGCGAGCGGGGCACGCGGGCGAGTCAACCCGGGAGAACGACCAGCGTCAAGCCTCGCCTGCCGGTCACGAATCAACAGCGAACTTGATAGGGCGGTCTCGGGTTCCTACAATCGCCCCGCCCGGTCGCGAGGACCGCCGCGTCCCCCCGATCCAAACAGGAGCCAATGGCAGTCGAGCAGAGATACCGCGTCGTCGAACGCCTCGAGGCCGGTGGCATGGCCGAGGTGTTCAAGGGCGAGTCTCTGTCGGTGCAGGGCTTCAAGAAGCAGGTCGCGATCAAGCGCGTTCTGCCGCACCTCGCGCAGAACAAGAACTTCATCTCGATGTTCCTGGACGAGGCTCGCCTCGGCGCGCGCCTCACGCACGCGAACATCGTCACCGTCTTCGACATCGGAGCCGCCGACAACACCTACTTCATCGTCATGGAGTTCGTGGACGGCTGTAACCTGAAGACGGTCATCGAGACCTACCGTCAGCAGGGCCAGCGCATCGGCGTGAAGGAGTCGCTCTTCATCGCGATGGAGGCGTGCAAGGGCCTGAGCTTCGCGCACGACCTCGAGGACGAAGAGGGCAAGCTGCTCCGCATCGTCCACCGCGACGTGTCGCCGCCGAACGTGCTGATCAGCAAGCGCGGCGAGGTCAAGGTCACGGACTTCGGCCTCGCGAAGGCGACGACGCAGCTCGAGAAGACCGACCCTGGCGTGGTGAAGGGCAAGTTCAGCTACCTCTCTCCGGAGGCCGCGCTCGGCCAGCCGGTGGACGCTCGTACCGACGTCTTCGCGCTCGGCATCGTGCTCTGGGAGATGCTCGCCGGGCGGCGTCTCTTCCTCGGCGAGACGGACTTCCAGACCGTCAAGATGGTCCAGCAGGCGCAGATCCCCAGCCTCTCGCGCATCAACCCGCAGGTCGACGCGGAGCTCGAGGGCGTGATCGGCAAGGCGCTCACGCAGGACACGGCCTCTCGCTACCAGAGCGCGCACGAGTTCCAGGATGGGCTCGCGGGCTACCTCTTCAGCCGCAAGCTGAAGGTCACGTCGTACGACATCGCGACGCTGATCAAGCAGGTCATCTCCCAGAAGCAGCACATCAAGAAGGGCGACGGCGTCCAGCAGCACTCGATCATCGATCGGCTGATCCAGGAAGAGCTGCTGCGCTTCACCTCGCTCGACGACATGGGGAACGCGAGCCCCGTCACGCCCATGGGCGACGGGGGCGAGGACGACGCGTCCAAGCCGCTCGATGCGGGGCTCTTCGAGAACCCGGCCGACTGGTTCCGCGACGACAACGAAGTGCAGAGCCCCGGACGCGACTCGAAGCCCAGCCCGAGCGAGCCTGGCTGGCGCGAGTCGGGCATGGAGGGCGACGACCTCGCGTCGATGCTCGGCGAGCGCGCGCCCGAGCCGATCGCGCCCGAGCCGCCTCCTCCTGCGCGAACGAGCAAGCCCGCGCCCGCGCCGATCACGGCGAACCCGCGGCCGAAGGCGCCGATCGAGGACCCGGACGACGGTCCGCTGCCGAAGCCGGCCTCGAGCGGCGCGATGGTCTACGTGGGCCTGGCCATCCTCCTCGCCATCGGCGCGGGAGCCGCGGCCTGGTTCGGCGGAGTGATCCCGCATTGAGCTGCTCGGGGCCGATACGCGGCCCCTCCATGCGCTCCCAGGACCGAGACCCGCCGGGGTGTCTTTCGTGGCCCTCCCGTGTACAAGGTCGGGATGCGACGCGCGAAGATCGTCTGTACGCTCGGTCCCTCCGTCTCCACGCCCGAGATGATCGAGAAGCTGGTTCTCGCCGGGATGGACTGCGCCCGGCTGAACTTCTCTCACGGCTCCCACGAACAGCACGCCGCTGCGGCCAAGATGGTGCGCGACGCCGGGGCGAAGGCGGGCCGGCCCCTCGCGATCCTCGCCGATCTCTGCGGACCGAAGATGCGTGTCGGTCGCTTCGCGAAGGGCAAGATCGAGCTCGTCCCGGGAACGCGCTTCACGCTGACGAACCGCGACATTCCGGGCGACGAGACGATCGTCTCGCAGACCTACCACCCGCTCCCGCGCGACGTCACGCCGGGCACGATCATCCTGATCGACGACGGTCTCCTTCGGCTCCGCGTCCTCGACTCGAACGCGACGGACGTCGTCTGCGAGGTGGAGATCGGCGGCGAGCTCAGCGACAAGAAGGGCCTGAACATCCCGGGCGCGAACCTCTCGACCCCCGCGCTCACGCCGAAGGATCGGATCGACCTCGAGTTCGCCGTCGAGACGTTGAAGGTCGACTACCTCGCGCTCTCGTTCGTGCGGCGCGCCGACGACGTGGCCGAGGCGCAGGCGATCGCGCGCGGGACGCCCGTGATCGCGAAGATCGAGAAGCCCGAGGCGATCGACAACCTCGCCGCGATCCTCGATCAGGCCGAGGGCGCGATGGTCGCGCGCGGCGATCTCGGCGTCGAGGTCGGTAGCGAGTTCGTCCCGCTCCTCCAGAAGCGGATCATCCGCGAGGCGAACGCGCGCGGAAAGCTCGTCATCACCGCGACGCAGATGCTCGACTCGATGATCCGGAACCCGCGGCCGACGCGCGCCGAGGCGGCCGACGTGGCCAACGCGATCCTCGACCGCACGGACGCGATCATGCTCTCGGGCGAGACCGCGAGCGGGCGCTACCCGATCGAGTCCGTCTCGATGATGCACGCCATCGTCATCGAGGTGGAGCGCGAGATGCTCCGCGACGACGCCGGGCCGAGCTCGCTCCCGCCCCTCACCGGAGACTGGAAGTTCGCCGACTCGGCCGCGCGGGCCGCCGCCCGCATGAGCTATCTGCTCGATCTCAAAGCGATCGTGACGTTCACGCGCGACGGTCGGACGGCCGCGCTGCTCTCGGAGAATCGTCCGAGGTCTCCGGTGCTGGCGATCACGTCGCGCCCCGAGGTCGCGACGCGGCTCGCGCTTCACTGGGGCGTGATCCCGCGCGTCGAGATCTCACCGGAGGATCTCGAAGAGACGCTCCGGACGGCGACGAGCCTCCTCGTTCGCGAGAAGATCTGCCAGCGAGGCGATGCGTTCGCGATGGTCCTCGGCTGGCCGCTCTCGCAGGGCACGAACACGATCAAGCTCCACCGCCTCTAGCAGCGATCGTTTCGGCTGCGGTTCGGCGAGGCGATGACATGCTGCCGTCCTTGCGATGAGGCAGATCCTGCACGTGGACATGGACGCCTTCTACGCGTCCGTGGAGCAGCACGACGATCCGTCGATCCGGGGCAAGCCCGTGATCGTCGGCGGACCGTCCCGGCGAGGCGTGGTCACCGCGGCCTCCTACGAGGCGCGGCCCTTCGGCGTTCGCTCGGTGATGAGCATGGGCGAGGCGCTGCGCCGCTGTCCTCACGCGATCGTCGTCCCCAACCGGCACGAGCGCTATGCGGAGGTGAGCCACGCGGTCTTCGCGATCTTCCGGCGCTTCACGCCGCTGGTCGAAGGGCTCTCGCTCGACGAGGCCTTTCTCGACGTGACGGCGAGCCAGTCGCTCTTCGGAGACGGCGAGGCGATCGCACGGCGCATCAAGGACGCCATCTTCGACGAGACGGGGCTTCGCGCCTCGGCGGGCGTCGCGCCGAGCAAGTTCGTCGCGAAGATCGCGAGCGATCTCCGAAAGCCCGACGCGCTCGTCGTCGTCCGCGAGGAGGAGGTGCGGAGCTTTCTCGACGTGCTCCCGATCGAGCGGATGTGGGGCATCGGGCAGAAGAGCGCGCCGCAGGTGCGCGCCGCGGGCTTCACGACGCTCGGCGATCTCGCGCGCGCGACGGACGATCGGCTGACGCGCGTGTTCGGATCGTGGGGTCCGGAGGTCGGGCGGCTCGCGCGAGGCGAGGATCCGCGCGAGGTCGATCCGGATCGGGAGGCGAAGTCGATCGGCGCGGAGGAGACCTTCGAGCACGATCTGCGAGATCGCGTCGCGCTCGAGCGCGCCCTGCTCTCGCAGGCGGTGCGTGTCGCCGAGCGTCTCTTCTCGAACGGCCTCGCAGCGAAGGGCGTGACGGTGAAGCTGAAGTACGCCGACTTCACGCTGAAGACGCGCGCGCTCCGCCTGAAGGAGCCGGCCTTCGACACCGACACGATCTACGCGGCGGCGCGCGAGCTGCTCACGCGCTTCGAGCTCGGCCGCGGCGTTCGGCTCACCGGCATCTCGATGAGCCACCTCGTTCCCATCGACGAGACACGCCTCCTCTTCCCCGACGCACGCGTGGAGAAGAGCAAGAAGCTCGAGGCCGTCGCCGCCGCTCTGAAGGACCGCTTCGGGGAGAGCGGCATCAAGCGGGCGGTCCTCCTCGACAAGCCGCGCCGCTGATCGTGGTCTGACCCGTCGTCAGTTCATCACCGCGGCGCAGTGGTGCGTCGCGAGGTCGCACTGCGAGCACGAGGCGGAGGGCGTGGGTCACTTCCGCTTCCGGCGGGAGACGACGGCGAGCGCTGCGAGCGCGAGCGCGACGAGGCCCGCATCCCCCGCGTGCGAGCCGACCGCGCCGACCGCGCAGCTCGAGCCACCGCCACCGGGATGCACGTCCCGCAGGCGCGACGTCCGGAGCAGCGTGGCTCGCGAGGCCCACGGCGCGAACGAGCCGTCGTCCATGTCGGCGCAGTACTCGGCGTCGGTCCCACCGTAGGGCACGCCCTCTTGCTCCACGATCACACGGCCCGAGGGAAGCTCCAGGCTCATCGGCGCCGCCCACGAGAAGTAGGCCGGACCGCAGTCGACGTGGCGGACGGCGGTGTGCGTGTTCGAGACGGGGCCGAGCGCGTCGTCGATCCGGAAGGTCGGATCGAGCGTCATCTCGGGGCCGCTGATCGTCGTCGCCAGCCGCGTCAGCCAGGTGTGCCGGGCCAGCATCGCCTCGGCGTCCAGCCGCGGCTGCGTGATCGTCGTCCGGATGTCGGTGACGAAGCCGACGGGATCCCAGCCCTCCGGCCGATAGTCTTCGTAGTCGGGGGCGCAGAAGCCGCTCGCGAGGCAGTTGTAGTAGCTGCGCGCGTCGCTCGCGGCGGGCGGCGGAAGCCAGCGCGACAAGATCGCGAGGAGCTGCGCATCGCCCGAGTAAGACCGGCCGAAGAGCGCCGACACGATCTCGCGCGGCGTCGCGTCGGTGCGCGCGAGGTCGTCGATGGACGGAAGCGCGAGGGCGAGCGATGGGACGTCGCCAGCATAGTCGGTGACGAACGCCTGACCGCCCACGGCGTCGACTGCACGGGTCAGCCAGCTCGAGTAGCTCGCCCTGCCCTGCCAGAGGCCCGCGTCGTCGAAGATCGGCTCGATGATCGAGTAGTTCGACGGAACCGCGCGGCCGCTGGCGAGGAAGTACGCGGTGATGGGCATGTCGGGCACGGTCGCGATCGCCGTCAGCTCGAGCGGCACGCAGGGCGAGGCCTCGACGTAGTGCAGCACGAGCGGCTGGATCTCGGAGGTCGTTCGGTCGGCGGAGAGCCGGATCGCGACGAAGTGGTGCCCGCGCGTGACGTACTCCGCGATGAGCGGGCGAGACATGTCGGGGATCTGGTACTCGTGGTCGACCAGCCACGTGTAGAGCTCGTCGGCGGTGCCGCCGGAGAGGACGACCGCGTCGTACGGACCGACGGCGCCCTGGAACTCCACGACGACACCGCTCAGGCCCGCGTCGCTCGCAGCGGACGCGTCGTAGACGCCGCCACCGTAGTCGGTCGTCGGATAGTACCGGTTCGGGCAGGAAGGCTCCGTGCGGCACATACCCGTCGTCTGGTAGTCGATCTGGAAGCGCGGCGCGGTGGAGTCGCCGAGCGCTGTGAAGAGGCGATCCGTCCCGACGCTGAGCTCGGGCACGGAGGGAAGCGGCAGGATCCACGCGAAGGCGTCGGCCTCTCCCTGGTAGACGATCTGGACGTAGGCGGTCATCGACCCGTCGTCCTCGACGCTGAAGAGGATGTTCTCTCCCGCCTGGTTCATGGGCGCCGACTGGCAGAAGAAGCCGCCACAGGCCGCGGCCGTCGATGGCACCATGGCGCTAGCCAGCCCGAGGAACGCCGCTCCGAGAACGGGGGCCGAGATTCGGTACAGCGTCATGCGATCCGCTCCTTTTCGATGGAACCGAGGTTCCCCGAGGTCCGACGTGGCGCAGGCTGCGCCATCGGACGACGGAACCGGGTTTGCAGCAAGGTCTGTACCCATGCCGAACCATCTGACCCGACTCGCGCTCGTGGCCACGCTCGCCTCCCTCGGGCTGGCCGCATGCCCCACCGTCGGCCCGATGCCGATGGATGCCGGCAGTGGCGACGCCGACCCTTCCGCACAGGTGGTGGAGATCGGCACGCGCGGGGACGGCGCCACGTTCACCCCGTGGACCAACGAAGAGATCATCCCGCTCGTCTGGGGCACGCAGGGCGGCGTGATGGTCACCCCTGCGGTGGCGATCGACGGGGCGCTGGTCTCGGCCACCGATCCTGCGCTCGTCGTCCAGCTCTCCAACTACGACGCCGACACGGGTGAGGCCCTCGCGTCGTTCCCCGGCTACGGCCCGGTCAGCGCCATCTTCGCGCGGCTCGACGCACGCCTCGTGAACGGTCCGATCTTCGATCAGCTGGACTGGACCGACATCGGCGGGCGCCGCATCCGGATCCGCGCGCACGTGCAAGGCATGGGCGTGGATGCCGACGGCGAGGTCGTGATCCAGCTCGGCGGCGCCGGGGCGATGCCCCCGCTTCCGGGCTGAGCCAACGACGCTCGCCGGCGCCGCGGGCCTCCGCCGCGCGAGAGAGTGGCGGTACGATGGCGACGGGATGAGCGACGACGGCGACGTGATCGAGCGGCTCTCGGCGGAGAACGCCGCGCTCAAGCGCGCGCTTCGTCTCCTCTTCGACGTCGCGAACCTCGTCCGCGCCGTCGAGGACGCGGAGGCCACGGCCTATGCGATCCTCACGGCCGTCACGGCGGGCGTCGGCCTCGGCATGAACCGCGCGATGATCTTCGAGGTCGATCCCGAGCGCGACGAGGTGCTCGTCGGTCGCGCTGCGGTCGGGCCGGCCACGCGCGAGGAGGCTGACCGCGTCTGGCGATCGATCGAGGCCGAGCAGCCCGACCTCGAGACGCTCCACGAGGCGGGGATCCGCCAGCGAACACAGCGCGCAGAGCTCGACTTTCGCGTGCGCGCGACCGAGGTGCGGATCGACAGCGGCCGCGACGCGGTCTCGCTCGGCGCGAGCCGTCTGGTGCTCGGTGAGGGCGAGGACGACCTCCGCGGGCTGCTGCACCCGCCGACCACGCTCGCGGCGCCGATGCGTGGCCGCGAGGGGCTCCGCGGTGTGCTGGTCGCCGACAATCGCTGGACCGGACGCGTGCCGGATCCGGTGGTGCGTCAGGTCTTCGCGATGGTGGCCGATCACGCCGGGCGAGCGCTCTTCGCAGCCGAGCGCTTCGAGCGTGTGCAGGTCGAGGCGCGCGTGGACGCGCTGACGGGCCTCGACGCGAGGCGCGTGGGGCTCGCCTTGCTCGAGCACGCGAGCCGGCACGCGTTCGCGGACGGACGGTCTCTCTCCCTTCTTCTCCTGGACGTGGATCACTTCAAGACGGTCAACGACACGCACGGGCACCCGGTCGGGGACGTGGTCCTCGCGGAGATCGGCAGGCGAATCCGCGCCTCGCTCGAGCGAGGCGAGCGCGCGTTTCGCTATGGCGGCGAGGAGATCGGCATCGTGCTGGAAGGCGCGAAGAGCGAGGACGCCGTTCGCGTCGCGGAGCGCGTCCGCTCGGCGATCGCGCTCGTCCCGATCGAGGTCGACGGCAGGCCGAGCCTCACGGTGACGTGCTCGCTCGGTGTGGCGACGACGCCGCCCTGGCCCGCCGATGCCGGTCAGCTGCTTCGCGCCGCCGACGACGCGCTCCTGCTTGCCAAGCGCTCCGGTCGCGATCGGGTCGCGCGGGCCTGATGCTGGAGCTCGTCGCGCGACCCGACCTCGAGCGCACCCTCGCCGAGATCACGTGGCCCCACGATCCTCGCGTGGGGCTCTTCGGGCCTGGGTCGGCGGCGTGGCGCGTGTTCCGCGAGCGTGCGCTGGTCACGTATGCGCCCCGCGCCGTGATGCTCCAGTACGCGCACCCGGCGTTCGCCGAAGCGAGCGCTTCCTACGGTGCGTCCGGCGCAGCGCCGGGAGAGCGCTTCGAGCGCGCCGTGCGAACGTTGCTCCGCATGATCTTCTCCGACCGGAAGACCGTGCTCGTGAGCGCGAGGAGGCTCCACCTCCTGCACGATCGCCCCTCGGGCTCGCTCGCCGAGGGCTCCGAGCGGATGCCCGCTGGCTCGCCCTATCACGGCAACGATCGCGCGAGCCTCGCCTGGATCCTCGTGACGCTCCTCGATGCGTCGGTGCGCGCCTTCGAGCGCTTCGTCGCGCCGATCGACCCGGCTCTCGAGCGCGCGCTCTTCCGGGACGTGGAGACGTTCGCCTCGCTCTTCGGGCTCCGTCGAGAGGACGTGCCGACCTCGCGGCGAGCGCTCGACCGCTTCGTCGACGACCACGTCGCGCATGCGCTCGTCGTGGGGACCGAGGCCCGCGCGATGTGGCAGTTCCTCCGCACGGCGCCACGGCGGCGACAGCTCCTTCCGCGCGCGGCGCTCTCCGCTTGGGCCTCGTACACGCTCCCGCGAGAGCTCCGCGCGGCGCTCGGCGAAGAGCTCTCCCCGAGGCGCGAGCGCGCGCTCGACAGCGCCTCGAAGATGCTCTCCGTGCGCGCGCTCCCCGATCGCGTCCGCTTCGTCGACGCCTACGTCAGCGCCGCATCGGCAGCACGCGCAGGTACGTGACCGAGCGCCAGAGCCACTCGACCGGGCCGAGCGCGAACCGCGAGAGCCAGAGCCGCGACAGGAGGACCTCGGCGCTCCAGAGGCTCACGCCGAACAGCGTGCACTGCCAGGCGGAGAGCTGTCCGTAGAGGCCGAGCCCGTACGCATAGAAGACGAGCGTGAACGCGAGCGTCTGGCCGAGGTAGCAGGTCAGGGCCATGCGGCCGATCGGCGCGAGCAGCTTCACGACGCCATCGAGGCTGCCGCGCGCTGCGAGCCAGAGGAAGAGGCACGCGTAGGCCACCGCGACGAGGTCGCCCGCCGGGATGTACATCTGAGGAAGCGCCGCCGCGGGCAGCCCGACCAGGAGCCCGCCGAGCGCGATGAAGCCGAGCGTCCTTCGGCGCGCCTTCAGGTCGGAGACAAACCCCGTCCGGCCCACGAAGAGCCCGAAGAAGCCCATCGCGACGGTGTCGAGGCGATAGCTCCAGTTGTACTGCGAGAAGAACGCCATCATCTCCGACGTGCGGAGCCGCGTGATCTCCCAGAAGGTCCCGCGCCCGTAGATCGCCGTCTCTTCCGCGACGTGCGCGAGCCCCTCGGTGAGCTGACCGCCGACGGGATCGAACCAGTGATCGAAGACGAGCGAGACGACGGTCGCGCCGACGTATGCCGCGATCGCGATGGCGAGGAGCGCCCGGGGCGGCGCCTTGTGGAAGAGCGCCAGGAGCACGCCGAGGATCGCGTAGTTCAAGAGGATGTCGCCCCACCAACCGAAGATGGAGTGGAGGATCCCGAAGACGAAGAGCACCGCGATCCGCCGCGCGTAGGGCGCGAGGCCGCGCGAGAGGAGCACGCCCGCACCGAAGCCGAAGAGCGCCGCGAACTGCGGATAGAACTTTCCTTCCGCGAGCCACTCGACGCCGATCGCGGCCACCAGATCGGGCAGCGCGAGAAGACGCTCGCCCTCGAAGTGCAGCCCGAGCTGGAGCGGCAGCGACGCGCCGGCGCCGATCCACGGCGCGTTCACGACCGCGATGCCGAGCAGGCAGAGCCCGCGTAGCGCGTCGATCGCAGGCTCGCGCTCCCCCGGTCCGCTCCTCGTCATCGGCCGCTCGTACCACCGGGCGGGCGGTTCGGCCGCTCCTCCGTGTCGACCCCTCCCTGTTGAGCCACGCTGCGCTCGTGACCGGCGTTCTCCTCGTCCACGGCATCTGGGACACGGGCAAGAAGCTCGACGTGCTCGCGCGCGCGATCGGGGCCGCCGGCATCGCCCCGGTCCGCGCCATCGACCTCGTCCCGAACGACGGCAGCGCGTCGATCCCCGACCTCGCGAAGCTCGTGGAGAGAGCCGCGAGCGCGCTCGGTACGGAGCGCGTCGACATCGTCGGCTTCAGCATGGGCGCGCTCGTGAGCCGCTACTTCATCCAGCGGATGTCCGGTCGAGACCGCGTGCGGCGCTTCGTCTCCATCGCCGGGCCACACGCCGGAACCGCGCTCGCGAGCTTGCTGCCGGGCCGCGGCGTCCGGGACATGCGCCGTTCGAGCGCGCTGCTCGGCGAGCTCGCGAGCGATGCCGATCCGTGGGGCGAGGTCGAGGTCCACACGATCTGGACGCCGTTCGACCTCATGATCCAGCCGACCTCGTCCTCCCGGCTGCCGAAGAGCAGGAGCGACACGCGGGTCCCAGCGCTGCTGCATCGCCTCCTGGTGACGGACCCTCGCTCCGTCGGCCGCGTGGTGGAGATCCTGAGCGCCCGATAGCCGCGAGCGGCGTGTTTTTCTCGCTCGCTGTGCGCATCGAGTACGCTTCGGGTGTGGCCTCGTTCCAGCCTTCTGTGATCCCGACGGGCGGCCGAGCGCTCGAGCCGGCCGAGCAGGCGCTGCTGGAGCAGGAGATGGAGGCCATCGTCCTCCGAAGCCATCTCTTCAAGTCGCTCGACGAGGACGGGCGCAAGGACGCGCTCCAGAGCGCGTTCGTGATGCGCTTCCGGCCGGACGACGTGATCCTGCGCGAGGGCGATGCGGGCGAGACGATGTTCCTCGTCATGGAGGGCTCGGTCCGCGTGCAGACCCGCACGCCGAGCGGCAGCATCCAGCTGGCAGAGCTCGGACGCGGCGCGTGCGTCGGCGAGGTCTCGGTCCTCACGGGGCGGCCGCGCACCGCGACGGTCACCGCGATCGGCGACGTGACCGTCGCGACGTTCACGAGGCACCGGATCCAGCGCATCCTCGACGCCCACCCGCGGGTTCGAGCGATCCTCGAGGCGCTCATCGAGGGGCGCGCGAAGGACACGGTCGAGAAGCTCATCGGAAGCTGAGTCGATCCTTTCGCCGCGATCCCGCGTATTGTGTCCGCCGGATGAGGACGAGGGGCAGAGCAGGTGGACGACAGAGAGCGCGGGAGATCCCGGCGCTGCTCTTCGCGCTCATCTGGCTGCTCGGCTACGAGGTCGTTCCGCTCGTGCACGTGGCGCTCCACGCCCAGCTCGCTCCGCACACCCACGGAGAGAGCGCGGGAGGCCACTGCCACGGCGACGTCTGCCACGGCGCGTCTCACGGCCAGGGCGACGAAGACAAGTCGGCAGCGGCTGGTGATCCCATCTCGCATGGCCAGAACAGCCTGGAGCATCGCGGGCTCGCAGCGCTCGCGACGGACCTGACGGTCTACGTCGCCGAGCTGACACTGATCGCGAAGCTCGCGGACGACCGCGCCCCGGAAGCGCGCGCCGAGACCTTCGTCTCGGTCTCGCCGCCCGCGCGCGGCCCTCCCGCCCTGGTCTGATCGACGACTCGGCCTCGATCCGCGGCGCTGGCTTCTCCAGCCGCCGCGAGCGCCCTCTCGATCCAACCGCTCGGACCGCTGGGCTCCCTACTGCTCGCGCGCGCGTCGTCGCCTCCAACTCGGCGACGCGCGACGACTCGTCGACCGCCTTCTCGCGACCCCCTCGCGAGCGTGCAGCCGTCGATCGAGCAGGAAGGAGCCCGGCGAGAGCGCTCTCCTCGGAGCTTTCTTGCGACCTCTCGTTCTCCTCGGTGTCCTCGCCGGCGCGCTCGCGTCGAGCGCGGTCGTGCGCGCTCAGGACGCGGGGGAGGTTCCAGAGAGGAACGAGAACGGGAGCGAGAGCGAGGACGAGGACGAGAACGGGAGCGAGAGCGAGGACGAGGACGAGGACGAGAACGGGAGCGAGGACGAGGACGACAGCGAGGACGAGGACGAGGACGAAGTCCTCTTCGGCGCTACCGGCGTCGTCGACGTTCGCCTTCACGACGCCCTCCCCACCGCCGCGTCCGACTTCCAGCTCTCGCTCGAGCCGTTCCGGTCGGTCCCGCGAACGAGCGCCGAGAGCCTCCTCTCTCTCGCGCCGTCCGTGTTCCTCGTGAACCACTCGGGGAGCTATCACGCGAGCACGCTCTACGTGCGAGGCTTCGACGCCGGCGAAGGACAGGACCTCGAGATCCTCGTCGACGGCGTCCCCCTCAACGAGACCTCGAACGCGCACGGCCACGGCTACGCGGACACGCACTTCATCATCCCGGAGCTGGTCTCGTCGGTTCGCTTCACCGAGGGCCCATACGCGCCCGGCCAGGGCGACTTCGCCGTCGCCGGTACGGCCGAGTACCTCCTCGGGCCCGCGCAGCGCGGCGTGCAGCTCCTCGCGCAGTACGGCTCCTTCGAGTCGCGCCGGCTGCTCCTCACCTGGGCTCCCATCGGCGCTAGCCAGGGAACGTTCCTCGGCGTCGACCTGCGCGACTCGCAAGGCTTCGGCGTCAACCGCGCCTCGACGAGCGCGGCGCTCAACGGGCGCCTCGAGCTGGCGGTGGCGCGCGACGTGACCTTCACGCTGTTCGGCGCAGCGCAGCTCGCCGACTTCGACTCCGCCGGCGTCGTGCGCGCCGACGACGTCCGCCTCCACGACCTCCCGTGCGCCGACACGAACGACGCCCAGTTCTTCTGCACCGAAGATCCGAACCAGGGGGGCTCGAGCCATCGCGCTCTGCTCTCCGCCGGCCTCACCTGGCGCGGGCCACACGCCCTCTTCACCGCGGTCCTCTTCGGCGGCTACCGGGGCCTCCGCATTCGCGAGAACTTCACCGGCTTCACGCGCGACGCGCGCGGTGATGGCCTCGACGAGCAGTACGAAGCCGGCACGGTCGGCCTGCGCGCGACCTATCGGTTCGCCGGGCAGATCTTCGGTCGTGAGCAGCAGTTCGAGCTCGGCGTCACGAGCCGCCACGACTCGGGAACCTCGCGGAACCTCCGCCTGCGCGCCGGCTCCGGCATCCCCTACAGCGCCGACTTCGACGACGAGATCCACGTCACTCGTGTCGGCGCGCACATCGGCACCGACCTCTCGTTCTTCGACTGGCTCTCGCTGCGCATCGGAGCGCGCGCGGACGTCTTCGCGTTCTCTACCGTCGAGCGCGCGCTGCCCACCACCGACCGTGTCGGCGAGCGCTTGCCGATTCAGGCCACCGACGCGATCGGGATCGCCTTCCAGCCGCGCGCGACGCTCCGGATCCGCCTCGCCGATCTCGGGACGAACGCAGCCGGAGAGCGCTCGGCGCTCGAGTGGCAGACGAGCGCTGGCGTCGGAACCCGAAGCTCCGATGCCATCGCGCTGTCGGAGGGCGAGACGGCCCCCTTCGCCGAGGTCGTCTCGAGCGAGACCGGCCTCACGCTGCGCGCACACGGCGAGGGAGAGCTGGTGGTGGATGCGCGCGCCGTCGCGTTCCACACGCACGTCGATCACGACCTCGTCTTCGACGTCACCCGAGGTCGCAACGTCGACATCGGCGCCTCGAGCCGCCTCGGCGCGCTCGGGTACTTGAACGTGCACGTGGCCCCCTGGATGAACGTCCAAGCGAGCTTCGCGTGGACCGAGGCGTACCTGCTCGCGCGCGACGCCGGCTACTTCGACCTCACCTCGAACGACCGCCTGCCCTACGTCCCGCGCTGGGTCGGTCGGCTCGACGTCGCGGGCGAGCAACCCGTCACGGTCGACGCCGAGTCCGTCGCGATCACCTATGGCCTCGGCGTCGGCTGGCTCGGCGAGCGCCCGCTCCCGCTCGGTCAGGTCGCGCAACAGACCGTCGTGGTGGACGCGCAGCTGGGCGTGCGATGGCGCGGGCTCGAGCTCTCCGTGATCGCGCAGAACCTCCTCGATCAGCGCTGGCAGTCGAGCGTCTTCAACTACGCCTCCTGGTTCGACACGAGCGAAGCCGAGTCGCGCACGGCCCAGCTCCACTTCGCGGCGGGTGCGCCGCTCTCGATCACGGGCCGCCTCTCGTTCCGCTTCGACGAGACGACGATCTTCGGCGGAGAGACGACGGAAGAAGCCCCCACCAGCTCGGAGGAGGCTCCATGAAACGACGGCTCACGCTCCTGCTCACGACGCTCGCGCTCACGAGCCTCTCCTTCGCCGCATGCGGCAACACCGGCGGCCGACCGATCACCGTGAACCTCTTCGCCGAGGGCGACGGCGACACGTTCACGACTGCGACGGGCTGGACGGTGACGCTCACCGACGCGCACCTCGTGCTCGGTCCCGTCTACTTGCTCGCGCCGATCGCGACCACGCTGCGTAGCGTCATCCTCCCCGTGGCGTACGCCCACGGAGGCCACGACGACTTTGCCGGCCGCACCGTACGCGCGGAGTGGCTCGAGCAGGCCAGCGTCGATCTGCTCGCGATCGAGCGGACGTCTCTCGGGATCGCCGACGGGTCGGCCGGCCCAGCAGGCGACGTCACCGTTCTCCTCGAGCCGCCGGTCGCCGCGAGCTCCTCCGCGTCGCACGGCCACCACGCCTGGCTCGCCGGCACCGCCGTCATGGGGGCGGCGAGCATCTCGTTCGAAGGCGGCCTCGACATCCCGGACGACGGTCTGTCCCGACAGGTGGAAGGGATCCCGGCGAGCGGCGACTACGACACGGACGGCGAGGTCACGCTCACCGCGCACGTCTCGTCCTGGCTCGATCAGATGCACTTCGATCGACTGCCCGAGCCCGCCGTGGCCGAGCCGCGCGTGATCGCGGCTGGCTCGCAGCCCTATGCCGCTTGGTACATCGGCGCGCGCACGTCGAGCGCGTTCTCCACGCGCTACGTCGCTCCTGGAGGCAGATGATGAAGCCGGTTGCTCGAGTCGCTCTTTTCCTTCCGCTCTTCGGGCTCTCCGCCGCGTTGAACGGCTGCGCCGGAAGCAACGGCACCGGGACAGCCGTGTTCAGCGCGACCGGGGAAGAGGCCGCCGCCCTCGGCTACCCCACCTCGACCGGCATCGCGTTCACCGATGGCTGGTCGCTGCGCTTCGAGCACGTCTACGTCTCGCTCGATCAGATCCACCTGCGCGCCGCGGGGATCGAGACGCCCGTCGAGGACGGCCCCGTGATCGTCGATCTCCACGACGGCCCCCAGGACCTCTTCCGTTTCGAAGGCATCCCCGCGCAGCGCTACGACGACGTCGGCTATCGCATCCTACCGGCCACCGCGAGCGCGACCCGCGTGGGCACGGTCAACGCCACAGACGCCGATGCGATGATCACGGGCCGCTTCGGGATCTGGCTCGTCGGCACGGCGACGCACGTCACGCACGGCACGGTGGAGCTCGACCTCGGCATCCCGATGGACGTGCGGATGTCTCACTGCGTGAACGAGACGGACATGACGGACGGCATCGTCGTCCCCATCAGCGGCACAGCCGACGCGCCGATGACGTTCCACCTCGATCACCTGTTCTTCGACTCGATCATCGCGGCGGAGCCCAACGTGCGCTTCGACGCCTACGCAGCGATGGCGGGCCCGGACGGTGTCGTCGCCTACGACGAGCTCGCCGGGCAGACGCTCGCCGACCTGGTCGGCCTCGACGGCATGCCGCTCGTGGACGACTCGGGCGCGCTGATCCTGTACGACCCGGGCTCGACCCCGCTCGCGATGCAGAACCTGCGCGAGTTCGTCTTCCATCAAGCGACCACGATCGGCCACTTCAACGGCGAGGGCCACTGCGCCTACGCCGTCACGCCCGTCGACTGACGCCGCTCAGGGGCACTGATCAGTGGTCGGGCAGCCCGAGCCACCGACGAACGGACAGCAGACCCAGACACAGGCAGTCCCGGTGCCCGGCGCCGTCAGGCTGGCCGTGCTCATCCCGCCCGAGACGTCGCCCGTGTCGCCGGTGCCGGTGTCACCCGTGGTGTGATGCCAGAGCCCGAGCTCGAAGCCCGTGAGCGGCGTGGCCACGAGGGACACGTCGCTGTCCGCCGGGACGCAGACGGTCTGCGAAGCGGCCGGCGAAGGCGTGCCGCCGTTCACCGACACCGAGCACCAGACCAAGGAGTTGAGCACCGTGACCTCGACGCCGGTGCAGCCCGCGTCGGTCATCGCCGCGCCGGAGTCCTCCGTCGTTCCCGAGTCGACCGTTGCACCGCCATCGACATCGCCGCCCGCATCGGTCGCCGTGCAGACCTCGGAGCAGTGATCGCGCATCGCAACACACTCCGCTTCGGTCGTCTCGTCGGCCTCGGCGAAGTCGTGGCACACGTGGATCTCGCCCGTGCCGACGTCGAGCGGGTGACAGCGCTCGAAGAGCTCGGTGCACGTAGGCCGCGAGTCGACGCCCGAGTCAGGGGTCTCGGTGCCGCCGCCGCCGCAGCCGAGGATGGTGAGAGCAAGAGCGATCGAGAGGAAGCGATGGGTCATGGGCGAACCCTAGCCTGCTGCCAACGATCAGGCCGTCGCCTGCGACGATTCGCCGCGCTGCGCCGCGCCTTCGAGCACTCTTGCCGTGATCAACGGCTCACGCCGTAGGCCTCGCCCATGCGCGTCCACAGGTAGTTCGTGAGATCTGCGACGTGGTCTCGCTCGCCGATGGCGGCCTTCACGATCTCCGGCGCCTCGAGCAGGTGCCCCTGGTCGTGAATGTTCTTCCGGAGCCAGGCGAGGATCGGCGCGAAGTCGCCCGACTCCACATGGCTCCAGAACCCGGAGACCTCGGCCTCCATCGCCTTGCCCAGGCTCGCCGCGTAGAGGTTGCCGAGCGTGTAGCTGGGGAAGTAGCCGAAGAGCCCCGCGGACCAGTGCACGTCCTGCAGACAGCCCTGCGCGAGTATCGCGGCGTCACGCCGAGATACTCGCGGTAGCGCTCGTTCCACGCCTCGGGCACGTCCTTCACCTTCAAGGAGCCCTCGAAGAGCGCGAGCTCGAGCTCGAAGCGAACGATGATGTGGAGGTTGTACGTGACCTCGTCCGCCTGGACCCGGATGAGGCTCCGCTCCACTCGGTTCTGAGCTGCGAAGATCTGATCGGCCGTGACCTTCTCCTCCGGAAAGTGCGTGTCGAACGACCCCTGCAGCCAGCGCGCGAACGGTCGGCTGCGCCCGACATAGTTCTCCCAGAACCGGCTCTGCGACTCGTGCAGTCCGAAGCTCGCCGCCTCGCGCACCGTGGTCCCGGCGTGACGATACGGAAGCCCCTGCTCGTAGAGCGCGTGCTTCGTCTCGTGGATGGTGCTGCCGAGGCCGCCGAGGACGTCGGACTCGTGGAGGTGCGAGGTGATGCGCACGTCGCCCTCGCCCTGCCCCGTCGAGAACGGATGCTCGGCGGGATCGATGCGGCCGCCCGCGAAGTCGTAGCCGAGCGCGAGCGACACGTCGCGGTTGAGGGCCCACTGCCGGTCGAGCGCGAACGGCCGGTCCAGCGCCACGAGCGCCGGCTTGTCCGCGATCGTGGCGATGAGCGGGACGAGCTGCGTGCGGAGGCGCGTGAACATCGCGCGGAGGCTCTCGACGCTCGTCCCCGGATCGTACTGCTCGAGCACGACCTCGTAGGGATGGCGCGTGTCGTCGATCGCCTTGGCGCGCTCGATCGAGAGAGAGAGCAGCGTCTCGAGCGCCGGCGCGAACGACGCGAACGACGACCGGCTCTTCGAGTCGATCCACGACTGGAACGCATCGCTCTTCACGCGCGCGATCCGATCGACGAGCGCCGAGGGCACGCGCCGCTCACGACGATAGGTACGTCCGAGGTTTCGGACGCAGGCCTTCTGCAGCGGATCGCTCGGGTCGAGACCTTCGAGCCAGTCGCCGATCCGAGGATCGGTGACGCGCTCGTGCGTCAGCCGAGAGATCAGCGCCATCTGACCGCCGCGCAGCCCAGCAGCCTTCTTCGGCATGTAGGTCTGCTCGTCCCAGCCCAGCGTCGCCGCAACGCCGTCGAGCGTCTCGATCTCGGAGAGGTGCGCCTTGAGCGCGGTGAACGCGTCCGCCATGGATCGTTTGGTACCACGGCTCATCGCCGTCTGGCCGCCTGATCACTCGGCCGCCTGATCACTCGTCCGCCTGATCACTCGTCCGCCTGATCACTCGGCCGCCTGATCACTCGGCCGCCTGATCACCGTCTGGTCGGCCCACGAAGGGGCGAGAGGACCAGAGGACGAACGCACGCGGAGACAAAAAAAGTGGCGGCTCGTGGGCTGGGGGGGGACGCCTTCACGAACCGCCGACCTCGCCATTAGCGATGAGCGTGCCAGCCGCGATCACCCGGAAAAGCCGCGCAAATCGGAGCGGGTGACGCGCGGAGATCACCTTCGGATTTCAGATCTGCATTTCAGCTTTGAAATCGCCGATGAAGGCAGGTGTGCGTCCGATGTGGGTCAGGCTCCCGAACCGAAGATGAACGGAAAGACGACGTCTACCTCACCGCCATCGGGCTGGTCGAATCGCCAGTTTCGCACCTGACGGACGATGCAGCCTTCGACGCGCGGGTTGCCCATCGTCGAGCGCGCGACACGAGAGGTGGTGACGCGACCCTCGCGGTTGATGCGCCAGCCGATCTCGATGCGTCCGTGCAGGTTGGGCTGCCGCTGCAGCTCGTTCTCGTAGCAGTAGCGAACGGCGGCTTGGTTCTGACGCACGACTCGCATGATCTGCTCGGGCGAGAGGTAGCCCGAGACGTGCGGCCGCTCGGTCGTCATGTGCACCGCGACCTCGCCGTGAGGCCGACCGCGCACGCCCGGTCCGCCGCTTCCGTGTCCGCCGCCCGAGCCGCTCCCGACGCCGACGCCCGTGCCGACACCGCCGCCGCCGAAGAGCGTGCCCGCGCCCGTGCCACCACCGCCGGACCCCGAGCCGCGAAGGCCGGTGCCGCCGGAGCCGCGGCCCCAGACGGTCTGCGCGGAGCCGAGCCCGCCGAGGATGTCGCTCACGCTCGGACCGTCGAAGAGCGCGGCGAGCGGGCTGTCGGTCGTCGAGTGGAGCGCGTGCAGGAGGCCCATGTCGCTCACGCGCTCGGCCGCGCCTCCGCCGCCGGTCACTTCGCCCTGGAGCTCGGTCTGATCCTGCTCGGCGTCCTCGTGGCCGACACGGCCCTCTTCTTCGGCCGCCTGCTCGCCGCCCGCTTCCTCGCGGTCGTTGATGCCCGGATCGTCGGTATCGGTGCCGCCCGTCTGCTCCTCGATGATGTCCTCGGGCGGCGGGGTCACCATGAACCGCGTGATGAGGTCGGTCGGGAGCTCCAGCGCGTCGAGGCTGTCGCTCTCGTCTCGTGCGAGCCGCATCATCACGAGGAGAGCGCCCGCGACGAAGGCCGAGAGCGCCTGGCTCGCCCAGTAGGTCGCGTCGAAGTCGAACCCGATCCCAGGCTTCCGCGCCGCGCGAACGTGCTGGAAGAAGAACGCGACCGAGCCGAGCGTGACGAGCCCGTAGTCATCGGGGCCGAGATCGACCGAAGGTCCGCCTGCAGCCAGCGCGGAGACCTCTTGCCGGTTCCCGGCCGTCCAGAGAGCGCCGCCCATCCCTGGAGAGAGCATCAGCCGATAGCCGGCGCCCTGCGGGACGAGGAGGGTGAGGTCGGTCTCGGACACACCGTCGGGCAGGGGGAACATCCCGCGCCCGGAGCCGGCCGTGATGGGCTGGGGCCGGTCGATGGTGGTCTCGAACTGAACCGCGCCGTTCCAGACGAGCGCGACGCGTAGCTTCCGATCGGCGGACGTGATGGTGGCCATGCGTTCCTTCGACAGCGCGCGAGCCCGCGCGTTCCCACGAGGCGAAGCTAGAAGGTCTTGTCGTGCGAGGAGCGCTCGGTCTCCTCGATGAACGAGCGATGCGGAAGGCGCGGTCGATCGAACTCGGCGCGGACGCGGTTCAGGAAGTAGAGGAGCTGAGGAGACTTGAGGCGGCCCGAGACGTCGAGCCCGCTGAACTCGAGCACCTTCACCTTCTCGCCGCCGCTCTCGATGTACGAGCCGCGCGCATCGGAGGCCTCGTCAGCCGTCCCTTCCGGCGCGTCGGGCTCGGCTTCGTGAGGGGTCGCTTCGGCGTGGTGCTCTTCGGCAGCCTTCTCGGGAGGGGCGTCGCCACGTGCGTGGCGGCCTTTCTCACGACGGCCTCGGCCCTCGCGCTCGTGCGTCTCGCGCGTCCCGCCGTCCTGGCCGGCGGCGAGCCCCGTGGTGCCGATCCCCCCCAGCGCCCCTACCAGGGCGAGGATGACGAGACGCGTCGCGGTCGGACGTGTGACACGCATTGCATCGGGAAGACTACGCGGGAGGGCCCTCGCTTGGAATCATCATCCGTTCATCTCGATGAAAAGATGTCCTTCTGCGGACTTCGACGGCAGAGGGGATGCACGACCGACAGCCTCGTAATATCCTCGCGACCCCCATGACCCGAACAGCACTCGTCACCCTCCTCGCGCTCGCCCTCCTCTCGATCGTCGCCGGCTGCGGTGGCGGAAGCGGCGCGGCGCTCTCGTATCACGTGTTTCCTGGCGACCGGGTCGTGAACGGCCGTCGCCTCGAGAGCCTCGCGCGCACGTTCGAGAACTCGTACGGCTGCGTGGAGACCGACACGATCGCGATCGTCGGCCTCGCGCCCCAGACGTACAACGTCGATGGCTGCGCGCACACGGCGGACTACCAGCTGGCCTGCCACATGGGTGGCTACGGCGGCCGGCAGCAGATCTGCGACTGGGAGGAGCTCGCGAGCCTCGCGATGCAGGCGGCGGCGGACTTCCGCTGCGACGCTCAGTCCATCGATCAGCAGATCGTCCAGGGGCCGATGCGCGTCGTCTCGGGCTGCGGGTATCAGGCGACGTACGAGATGCAGGGCGCGGGCTGGGTCCTCTACGGACGCATCGAGCAGGTCGGCCCCGTCACGACGGGCGGCGGCAACGGTGGGGTCGTCGTTCAGGGCTCCGGCACCGCCTACGTGCAGTGAGCTGAGCGCAGTGAGCTGAGCGCAGTGAGCTGAGTGCAGTGAGCTGAGCGCAGTGAGCTGAGCGTCCGCTGAGCTGGCCCTCAGCGAGGCGAGCGCTTCGTCGGGCGGGCGCGATCGAGCCCGATCGTGAGAACGTGCGGTCCATCGGCGTTGAGCTCGACGGACTGCGTGGCGAAGCCGGGCGCCCCGATCTCGAGCTGGTGGGGCGCGCCGTCCTGCGTGACATCGAATTCGATCCCTCCCATGGGCTCGCCATCCCAGGAGATGACGGGCTCGGCGCTCGCGGGCGAGACCTCGATCCGCATGTGCGCGAGGTGAACCGTCGGCTCGTGCTGCGTCTCGATCGGAGCCTGCGGGACGGCCTGCACCTGTTGCTGGCGAAGGCGCCGCTCGTCATCGAGCCTCTGGCGGTGCGTGTACAGGATCCACGCGATCGTCGAGCCGATGAGCAGCACGAGGACGACGCGCATCGCGTGGAAGAGCGGGCCGTTGCCCTGGAAGAACTTCTCGCGCGGAACCTCTTCCTCGGGCGGCTTCGTGAAGAGGTGCTCGCGGTTGTGGTCCTCCGCCAGCGTGTGCGACCAGTCGAGCGCGAGGAGCTTTCTGCGCACGGCCTCCGCGGACGTCGGCCGCTCGGTCGGCATCTTGCGCAACAGGTGGTCGATGATCTCGTCGACCGCCGGCGGAACCTCGACGTCCGGCGCGACGTCCCGCAGCCGGGGCGGCTGCGTGCGGAGGTGATGGCCCATGAGGATCACGGGCTCCTTCTCCGTGAACACGTGCCGCCCTGCGAGCATCTCGAAGAGGATCGCGCCCATCGAATAGAGATCGGCGGCGGGCCCGACCGGCATGCGCGCGACGGCTTCCGGGCTCATGTAGCGCGGCGTCCCGAGCATCTGGCCAACCTCGGTGAGCGCGGCGGCATCGTGCGTTCCGCTCGGAGAAGGCGTGTCGTTCCCGCGATCGAGGATCCGCGCGATGCCGAAGTCGAGCACCTTCACGCCACCGCTCGCGAGCAGGGTGATGTTGTCCGGCTTGAGATCGCGATGGACCACGCCGGCGTCGTGCGCCGCCTCGAGGGCGGAGAAGACGTCGCACGCGATCTTGATCGCCTCGCGCGGCATGATCTTCTGCATGCGCTTGAGCCGCTGAGAGAGCGACTCGCCATCGAGCAGCTCCATCACGAGGAAGAGCACGCCCTCGTCGGTCTGGCCGAACTCGTGGACCATCACGACGCTCGGGTGATGCACGCTGGCTGCGGCGGTGGCTTCACGCTGGAAGCGCTTGGCCATCATCGGATCGCCCGCGTAGTCGGCGCGAACGACCTTCAGCGCGACACGACGGCCGATGTTGAGCTGGGTGGCTTCGTAGACGGCGCCCATCCCGCCGACGCCGAGCACACGCTCGATCCGGTATCGCCCGGCGACGGTCGAGCCGGGCTGGAGCGGTGAGGCGGCGGCGAGCTCGATCTTGGACTGACGCTGCTTCCGGGCTACGGAGCCGCTACCACTGCCGTCGATGACACCTGTCGAGCCGCCCGTGACCGGGTGCTCGCTCGAATCACCGCGTTTTTGAGGATCTGCGCTCATCGCGGGGCATCCAGCAGACTACGCCTCGTGAGCCGCTCAGGCCAAGTTCGATCGCAGCCGGCCCGGCGCTAAGCTCGGGAGGCCCGTGACCGCCCCAGCCCAGCCGCGACGGAAGAAGCGCAAGAAGCGCGCTCCGAAGATGATCGACTGGTACCGCGTGGACGCGACGGCGCGGATCAAACGAGTGTTGGGCCTGGCGGCGGCGCTCGTGCTGTGCGGCTCGCTGCTCGGCGCGATCTGCGTCGGGATGATGCGGAGCCCCTCGGGCGGGCTCGCTCTACGCCCAGCGCGCTACGCGGCGTTCACGACCGCGGCGTTGGAGCGCACGCCCGCCGAGGCGAGCGAGGCCGACCGGGTGCTCGCGCTCGGGCTCATCGCCCTGGCGCTCGTCGTGAGCGGCGGAGGGACGGCGATCGTCGGTCTGATGCGCGAGCTCTCGCAGGAGCGCTGGCTCGCGCTGCGCACGGACGGCCTCGTGATCGCGAACGCCGGAACAGAAAAACGTGCTCGCTGGACGCAGATCGACGACGTACGGATGGAGGGCTCGACCATCCTCGTCGAGCTCTCGAGCGGCGATACGTGGACGATCCGCGATCGCTTCGCAGGAACGACCCGGAGCGCGCTCGGCAAGCGCATCGCGCAGGTCCGAAGGCGCGCGCTGCACGGCCTCCTGCCGAAGACTTGACCTTCAGGCCGCGCGGGCCACGGAAGCGCGCGCGGCGAGCTGCTCGGTCGCCACCGTGACGAGGCCCATGATCGAGTGCTGCGGGTTCACGCCGAGGTTCGTCGGGAAGACGCTGGCGTCCATGACGAAGAGCCCCTCGCGGCCGTGCACGCCGAGGTCGGTGCCCACGACGCCCTTCTTCGGGTCACGCGACGCGCAGACGGTGCCGAAGAGGTGCGACGCGACGAGGTGAACGTCCGAGCGCCGCAGCGTCCGCTTCTCGAGCTCGAGGAGCTCGGCCTCGGTGTGGATGACCTCGGGAAAGCTTGCGAGCCCCGGATAGAGCTCGATGGCGCCGGCGGCCAGCATCATGCGACCGGTCAGGATCAGCAGCTCCTTGATCTTCGCGAGGTCGTTCGCGGTGGGCTCGTAGCGCACCGAGACTCCGTCGAGCCAGGAGCTGCGCACGCGCCCCATCGCCTCCATGCGCACGTTGCCGCCCCACTGCGCGAAGTGGCCGAGCGCAGAGAGGCGCTCCTGCCACTCGGTGCCGGCACCCGGCAGGCGCGCCGCGAGCATGTCCGGCGGGAGCGCGAGCGCTTCGAGCTTGTAGCCGCGATCGCGCATCGGAACCTCGTAGCCCTGCGACGCGCCGAACCCCATGTGGACGGGCTGGGCGAAGCGCCCGACGAACGCAGCGCCCGGGTGCGCGGAGAAGCGCTCGCCGAGCAGCGCGTGGCGCACGCCGCTGCGCATCAGGAGGAGCGGCGACCAGATCGCGCTGGCAGCGACGATGACGCCGCGGCGCGCGCGGACGTGGAACGTCCCGACCTTCTCGCCGTGCTCGCCCTGGACGGTGCCGACGACGCCCGTCGCCCGCGCGCCCTCGAACGTCACGCGATCGGCGTGGCAGCGCGTGTGGAGCCGAGCGCCGCGCTCGAGCGCGCGAGGGACGTAGCTCACGTCCATGCTCTGCCGGGCACCGTTCGGGCAGCCCTGGAGGCAGCGCTGCGAGCCCTTGCAGCCGCGCGAGTTGCGGTCGATGACGTGGCCCGGAAGGCCGAGCTTCTCGGCGGCCTGCTGCATCAGGAGGTTGTTGCCGCCGGCGATGGTCGGGCTCGTCGGGCCGATCTCGAGCTCGTCCTCGATGCGCGTGAACGCGCGGTCGAGCGCGTCGCCCTCGAGCAACGAGCCGAGCCCGAAGCCGTCGATCCAGTCGCGCCGCACGTCGTCCGGCAGGCGCCAGATGATCCCGGAGTTGATGGCCGTGGAGCCGCCGACGCACTTGCCCTGGAGGAGCGGCATCGGAGCGAGGCTGTCGGTGGAGAGCGTCGCCATGCCGCGCACCGCGAGCGCCATCGCGTCGACGAGCTCGCGCGGACGATCCTCGGTCTTGAGGAACGCGCCCTCCTCGATCATCGCGAGCGAGAAGCCCGCCTCGGAGAGCACGCGCGCCGCGGTAGCGCCGCCAGCGCCGGTGCCCACGATCACGAAGTCGGCCTCGTCCTCGATCTTGATCTTCGCCATGGTCGTTCTCTCTTTCTTCGGCCGAGCTCAGGCTGCGAGGACGTTGAGCTTGTGGAGCTTCAGGACGGGCCGGGCCGGGCCGTCGAAGCCCGTGCGCTCGCGGAGGGAGGAGACGCGGAACATCGCCATGCAGGCGCAGAGCTTGATGAGGAGCGCGAGCTCGCGAACGAGCAGCACACGGTGCGTGAGGAGGCGCCCCATGAGCTCGGCGCGCTCCTCGATGCTCGCGCCGGAGAGCGTGTGAAAGCGGCCCGCGAGCCAGAGCGGCGCCGCGAAGAAGAGCACCATCGCGAAGCGCACGCCGAGGCGCGCCTTCTGCGAGGCGGAGGTGAGGAACTTCTCGAGACCGGAGACCCAGTCGACCTCGCCCTCGCGGATCGAGAGCCCGCTCGAGCCCTGCAGAGGCGCGAAGCTCGAGAGCACCACCACCGAGAGCGTTCGTTCGAACGACGAGAGCTTCATGATCGCTTCTCCTTCTTTTTTCGTGGGGCCTTGGGCGGGGCGGGGACGGGAGCGGGCGGCTCGGGAAGCGAGCCGATCACGAGCGCGATGCGATCGAGCGTGGTGCGGTCGAGGCGGTGCAGGAGACGGCCGGCGGTCAGGCGCGCGCGCGACTCGTCGCGGGCTTCCATCCGGTCGAGGAGGCGTCCGTAGACGGCGATCGTCGCCGGCGCGTTCGCGAAGAACGCGATCTCCACGCCGGGGTTGCCCTCGATCGTCTTCTGCACGGTGTTGAAGAGCAGCTCGAACGCGAGGTTCTTCGTGGCGCGGACGAGCATGCGCGCGAACGCGAGGTCAGCCGTCATGAAGGCGTGTGGATCACCGAGCAGAGTCGCGAGGTGAGCGACGGCCGCGCGCATCGCGCGGAGCTCCTCGATGGTCGCGCGCTCGGCGGCGATGCCGATCGCCTCGACGGCCACGGCGCGCCGCAGCTCGAGCAGGCCCGCGATCACCTGGAGCCCGACGCGATGACCCGTCAGCGCGAGCTCGGCGAGGTGGCCGAGGAGCGCGACGTCCCCGTGCTGCCGATAGTCGAGGACCCGGGTCCCGGAGCCCTGGACGGCCTGGACGAGACCCTCCGACGAGAGGTGGGACAGAGCAGCGCGAAGGGTCAGACGGCTGACCCCGAGCTCGACCGAGAGCTCGCGTTCGCCCGGCAGGACGTCGCCCGGCGCAAAGCCCCCGGTGAGAATTCGCGAACGCAGTCGACCGGCCGCCAGCTCGACCGCGGTGCCTCCATCCGCTCGTTTTGCATGTAAAATCATCTGGTTGTGAGACTGGTACTACCAATCAAGAAAGTGGTACTACCACTTGTCGAGGTGCGCAACAGTTTTCGCGGTGGCTCACGTTCGATCACCGAACTGTGACCGTCCCCGAGCTCGGCTCGCTCAGGTCGGGCGGGCCAGCGCTCGCAGCGGGTAGGCGAGCTGTCCGAGGAGGCTCTCCGGGATCGCGAGCGACGGCGTCCCGAACTCGGTGGGACGGATCACGCGCGGATCGCGAAAGGTACCGAGGATCACGTCGAAGACCGAGAAGACGCCGCCGAAGTTGTGCCCCTCGCCCTCGGGCGAGTGGTGGAGGCGGTGCCAGGCGGGCGACGCGAGCACGAACCGGAGCGGCCCGAAGTCCCAGGCCAGGTTCGCGTGCAGCAGGATGGTGTGGAGCAAGAAGAAGGGGCCGAGCAGCGCGTAGACGTGCAGGTCGAAGCCGAGGAGCAGGACGGGGAGGCTCGTCGCGACGTTGTCGACGAGATCGTCGATGGGGTGCATGCGCGCGGCCGCGAGCCAGTCGAGCCGTCGTGAGGAGTGGTGAACGGCGTGGAAGAGCCAGAGCGTGCGGAAGCGGTGACGCGCGCGATGGCTGGCGTAGCCGACGAGATCGGCGACGAGGAGCGCCTCGAAGAGCGCGAGGGGGAGCGGATGCGACGCGAACGGCGACGCGCTCGCGAGGCGAGAGAGCAGGCTCGGCGGGTCGCTCCGTAGCGCGAGGGCGAGGATCGCGAGCAGACCGAAGGTCGCTCCCCGCGTGAGGGCGCCGGTGAGAAACGGCGTCACGATCCAGTACGTCGCATCGAGCTTCCGGGAGGCCGTGCCGACGTCGCGCTCGGGCGCGCGGCGCTCGAGGAGCGTGAAGATCCCGCCGAGGACGACGAGCCCAACGTAGACGACGGTGAGCGAGAGGACGTTCGGGCTCATGGACGGCCCGGGCAACGTGGCACGGAGTCGGCGCGGAGCGCGAGGGCGATGGCGCGGGCCTCTGCTGGCGTCCACGCTCGCGGGCCATGTCCAAGGTCCTCGACGAGCTCGTCACTCTCCTCGCGCTCGAGAAGATCGAGGAGAACCTGTTTCGCGGCCAGAGCCAGAACCTCGGCTGGGGACGCGTCTTCGGCGGGCAGGTGCTCGGACAGGCGCTCTCGGCGGCGGTCCAGACGGTCCCCACGTCGCGCCACGTGCACTCGCTGCACGCGTACTTTCTTCGGCCGGGCGATGCGACGAAGCCGATCGTCTACGACGTCGATCGCATCCGCGACGGAGGCTCCTTCACCACGCGCCGTGTCGTGGCGATCCAGGCGGGCGAGGCGATCTTCAACCTCGCGGCGTCGTTCCAGATCGAAGAGGCTGGGTTCGAGCACCAGGACGCGATGCCCGACGTGCCACCGCCGGAGAGCTTGCGGACCGAGCAGGAGCGCGCACGGGAGATCGCCGATCGTCTGCCCGCCAAGCTGCGCGCGCGCGCCCTCGCCGAGCGTCCGTTCGAGTCGCGGCCCGCCGACGACACGAGCACGCTCTTCCTGGACGGCCCGCGGCCGCCGCATCGCTCGGTCTGGCTTCGCGCGAGCGGGAGCCTCCCGGATGATCCCGCGCTCCATCGCTACCTGCTCGCGTACGTCTCGGACTACTCGTTCGTCACGACCTCTCTGCTCCCGCACGGCGTGACCTGGCTGACGCCCGGAATGCAGGTCGCGAGCCTCGATCACGTGATGTGGTTCCACCAGCCCTTCCGCGTCGACGAGTGGCTGCTGCACGTGATCGACAGCCCGGCGGCGCACGGCGCGCGAGGCCTCGTGCGGGGGCGCGTCTTCACGCAGGACGGAAGGCTCGTGGCCTCGACGTCGCAAGAGGGCCTCATCCGGCAGCGCGAGGAGGAGTAGCCGCACTCTGGCTGGGGGATCGGCTCGCTACGCCGACCGCTCCCGTTCGTGCTCGAAGCGAGCACTGCCGTCCGCGGACCGCTACGCGAGCACTCGGGCTGGGGGCTACGCGACCGACTCGATGACCCACTCGCGCAGCGCACCTCGCGCCGTGAGCTCGAAGTCCTCTCCCGCGCGCCGACCGACGAGCGCCTGACCGACCGGCGAGATCGGCGTGACGACCGTGACCTTCTCTCCCGAGACGACGAGCTCGGTGCCGCCGCCGAAAGGAACGACGAAGAAAACGCGCGGCTCGCCATCGACCGTGAGGCGCACGATCGCGCCTGCACCGATGGGATCGCTCGGGCTGAACGACGGGAGCGCCATGACCTCGAGGCGCTGGAGCTGCTCGGCGAGCTCTTCGGCGCGGATCGCCTGGCCGCGCGCGAGGTAGCTCTGCTCCGTCGCGCGCATGTCCTTGTCGCCTTCGCTGCGGTTCTCCTCGTGGGTCGCCCCCTTGCGGGCGTCTTCCGCGGCGCGCGCCGTCATCTCGAGCGCGGTCTTCATCGCCGCGAGGAGCGCGTCACGCACGGCCGCCTTGTCGAGCGCGCGCGCCTTCCGCGTCATCGCGGGACTTGTTGCGTGATGCAGTGGAAGGCACCGCCGCCCTCGAGGATCGCGAGCGCGGGCAAGCCGACGACGCGGTGCTGCGGAAAGAGCTTCGCGAGCGCGGCGACGGCCGGCGCGTCGAAGGGCGTGTCGTACGTCGGGACGACGACCACGCGGTTGCCGATGTAAAAGTTGACGTAGCTCGCGGGCATGACGACGCCGTCTTCGTCCGCGACGCGGCCGGGCGAAGGGATGCGGACCACGTCGAGCGCTCGTCCGCGCGCGTCCTGCATGCCGGCGAGATCGCGCGCGATGCGCTCGAGCACCTCGCGGTTCGGATCGTCGTCTCCGCTCGCCGCCATGCAGACGACACGGCCGGGCGCGACGAAGCGCGCGATGGTGTCGATGTGCCCGTCGGTGTGATCGTTCTCGAGGCCATCGCCGAGCCAGAGCACCTTCTCGCCGCCGAGAGCCTCGCAGAGCTCGGCGCTCAGCGCCTCTTCGCTCATGCCAGGGTTGCGGTTGGGGTTCCTCAGGCACTGACGCGTCGTGAGGATCGTGCCCTCGCCGTCCACCTCGACCGAGCCGCCCTCGAGGACGAGCGAGCGCGTATAGCTCTTCTGCTCGGAGAGGCCCGCCACCACGGCGGCGAGCTCCGCGTCCCCGGGCAGGAGGTACTTGGTTCCCCAGCCGTTGAAGCGAAACCGAACGCTCGCGGTCGCTCCGTCGGGCCCGGTGAGGAAGATCGGGAGCGTGTCGCGGAGCCAGATGTCGCCGTAGAGCGCGCGACGTGCGCGGACGCCTCCGCTGCGGAAGAGCGCGCTCAGCTTCTCTCGCGCGAGACGCTCGTCGTCGTCGGTTCGCAGGAGCAGCTCGATGTGCTCGCCACGCGGCGCCCCGTCTTCGTCGGGGTCGGTGATGGCCAGGAGCAGCGCGAGAAATTCGGTCTGCGCTTCGGCCAGGCCCTCTTCGCCCCAGAGATCTCCGTGGCTCGGCCACGCGAGCCAGACGGCCGCGTGCGGGGCCCACTCGGCCGGCTGGTGAAAGCCCTCTCGCTTCGGTGTGCTCACCCGCGAGGTTCTACTCGCTCGTCAGCGGGTTTTCGAGAGCTCCGGCGTCGGCTCGCTACGGCTCATGCGCAGACGTCGTCGATGGGCTGACAGACGGCGGCGGCGACACGGGGCACGTGCGGCCAGGCGCGCTCGGGGCGACGCGCCTTCTCGAGCACCTCGCGGGCGGCCGCTGGAAGCGACGCGAGCCACGCGGACTCCGAGTCGAGGACGCGCTGCGAGCGACGGAGCGCGATGGGCAGCGGTGGCGGGATGAGCGCGGGGGCCTTCTTCGGCTTCGGCACCGCGACGTTGGCGTACGAAGAGCGCGGGGGACCGTCTTCGAGGAGGAGAGCCTCCCGGCCGAAGACCATCGTGGCCACGTCCTCATCGAGCTCGTAGTCGGAGTGCATGCGCACGCTAGAGCAGATCGTGTGCCGCGATTGATCCACCGGATTCTTCAATGTTTTCGCGCCCGGGAGTGGCGAGCGGAGGAGCCAGTGTTCCTGCCGGCTGGCGTCCGCGGTCGTCACCTCGTCGACCGATCGGCGGGCTCGTCGGGGTCGTGCCCCGAGAGGGCGGTGACGACGTAGACCAGCGGGGTCGCGAAGAGGAACTCGAAGTCGATCTCGATCCCGGCGGTCGCCTCCCAGGTCCCCCCGTCGAGACCGGCGCGCCCGGTGACGTAGAGGGCGACGCCATGCGAGTAGCAGTCGAAGTGATCGTAGGGTTGGTACGCGGCGCGGAGGGTCAGCACGGCGATCCCGCCGTCTCGACCCTCGGGGCGTGCGGCGAAGCCGGCAGCGAAGCTGGCCTCGAGCGCGAAGTCGAGACCGATGGGGACGAGCAGCGCGAGACCGCCCGCCGCTTCGAAGGTGCGAAACGTCGCGGTGCGCAGGTCGACCGCGGGACCGAGCCGAAAGCGATTCGCGGCCGCGTCGCCCACGAAGACCTCCGCGCGTGCTCCGAGATCGAAGACGCCCGAGGTGTCGCGCTGGGCCGGGAATTCGGCGCCGCCGCCGAGGAAGAGACGCGAGGAGAGCTGCGCGTCGATCTGGGCCGCGGCCGGTGACGCGAGGAGCAACACACCGAGAGCGACCAAGGCAGTTGTGCTTGCGCCGCCTGCCGCGGACGGGAGTGCTCGCAGCGAGCACGATGCGATCACATCGTGAGCCAGACGTAGCCGTGGTCGAGCTCGACCTCGCGCTCGTCACCGCGCGCGTCTCGCACGCCGAGCACCTGATGGCGCTCGCTCGCCATCGACAGCGCGCCGGTGGCCTGCGCGCCTCCGAGCGCGGAGACGGTGCGGCCGCCGATCGAGACGATGCGGTCGCCGGGGACGATGCCGGCGCGTCCCGCTGGCGAGTGCGGCTCGACCTCCACGACGAGGAGCTCGTCCCCGTGCACCTCGAACGACCCGATCCCCACGCCGCGGTGCGCGGTCGGATCGTCGAGACGAATGGTCAGGTAGGACTCGCCCTCGAGGAGGATGCGGGCATCGACCCCAGGCAGCGCGTTGCTGGGGAGGCCGTGACCTCGATAGATCCCGACGGGATCGCCGCCGACCGTGTCGCGGTCCCAGACCTCGAGGCGGAGGCTGTCGTTCGACCCGATCTCGATGTTGCGCGGGAGATCCTGGTTCCACTCGGGCGCGATCGTGTCGTCGATCGTGCGCGACTCGAAGATCAGGACGTCGTTGCGATAGACGCGCACGAACGGATCCGGCTGGCCGCCGCCTTCATCCCAGTTGGAGTCGCCACGGTTCCGCGGCGGGATCTGCGCGCTGACGATGCGCATCGACCAGACGTCGTGCGGCTGACCGGGCCCGCCGGCCTCGGCGTGCGCGGGAGAGAGCGCGGTGGAGCGCCGCTGGTAAGCGCAACCTGCGATCGACAGGGCCGTGAAGAGCAGCGCAGCGAGGGCGAACGACCAGGAGCGAGAACGGGAGCGCGACATGGCCGCGAGGATAGGGCAAGCACCCGTCGATGCCAAAGCGAGACGGGCGCGCTCGCCTGATCGCGGAACGAGCGCTCGCGATCAACCGATCCGGTCGTCGGCCTTGGCGGTGAGCCGTGCGTTGCACCAGTCGACGCGGCGCTGCAGCTCCTCGTGCTCGCGGCCCTCCGCGGTCTCGCCGAAGCCCGCGAGCGCCTTCTCGGCGTCGGCGAGCTCCTGCTTCACGGCGTCCTCGTCGATCTCCTTCGGCTGCGCGAACTGCGCGGTGAGGAGCAAGACCTTCTCCGGGCCCGCCTCGACGAAGCCGGCGCTCACTGCGGCGACATACTGCTTGCCGCGCGTGCGATAGCGAACGACGCCCGGCTTCAGCGCGGCGAGCAGCGGAAGGTGGCCCGCGAGCACGCCGAACTCACCGTGCACGCTCGGCGCCTGCACCATCTCGGCATCGGTCTTCAGCGCGAGACCGAGCGGCGTCGCGATCTCGAGCGTGAGTATGTCGGTTATGGGGGGTACTCCAGAAGCAGATGAGGTGAGACGCAGTGTGGGGTCGAGAGGAAGCAGGTCGAGCGGAGGACCTGGGCCGGGGAGCGCTCGCCGAAGCGAGCTGGTGTGTACCTCGTGAGGAGCGAAGCGAGCGGAGAGAGCGAAGGAGCGCAGCGACGAAGCGTCCGTAGCGAGCGCCGCGAACGAGGCGGAACGGGGGAGGGGCCCCGATCCGGCTCCGCCGGGCGGGGAGGGCCGCGTATCGGCCCTAGAAGTCAGTCCCTCATCTTCTCGGCGGCGGCCTTGACCTCGTCGATGTTGCCCTTGAGATAGAAGGCCTGCTCCGGGATGTGATCGAGCGCGCCGGAGAGGATCTCCTCGAAGCCCGCGATCGACTCGGCGAGCGGCACGTACTTGCCCTCGGACCCGGTGAACTGCTGCGCGACGAAGAACGGCTGGCTCAAGAACTTCTGGATCTTGCGCGCGCGATCGACCGTGACGCGGTCGTCCTCGCTCAGCTCGTCCATCCCGAGGATGGCGATGATGTCCTGCAGATCCTTGTACTTCTGAAGGGTCTGCTGGACCTTGCGGGCGATGTTGTAGTGACGCTCGCCGATGATGATCGGCGAGAGCATCGTGCTCGACGAGTCGAGCGGATCGACGGCCGGGTAGATGCCGAGCGCCGCGTTGTCGCGCGAGAGCACGGTCGTGGCATCCAGGTGGGAGAAGGCCGTCGCAGGCGCCGTCCTTCTCCCACCTGGTGCTGACC
>JBBSAT010000007.1:0-65373 GCA_038252025.1 Polyangiales bacterium
CCAGCAGGGCTTCGCACCACAGCAGCCCCAGCAGGGCTTCGCACCACAGCAGCCCCAGCAGGGCTTCGCACCACAGCAGGGCTTCGAACCACAGCAGCCCCAGCAGGGCTTCGCACCACAGCAGCCGCAGAACGGATTTGGCGCGCCGCAGCAGGGCTTCGCGCCACAGCAGCCCCAGCAGGGCTTCGCACCACAGCAGCCCCAGCAGGGCTTCGCACCACAGCAGCCCCAGCAGGGCTTCGCGCCACAGCAGCCGCAGAACGGATTCGGCGCGCCCCAGCAGGGCTTCGGGGCTGCGCAGCCGATCCAGAACGGCGCTCCGGCGCAGCAGGGCTTCGGCGCGCCGCAGGCGCAGGGCTACCCTTCGCAGGCGCCACAGAGCGGCTTCGGGGCACCAGGCGTCGGAGCCGCGCAGGGCTTCGGCGCTCAAGCCCCGCAGAGCGGCTTCGGCGCAGGGCAGAGCGGCGCTCCTTCGCCTTTCCCCGCGACACAGACCCTGCCTCAGGGCGGCCCCGCCGGCACGCAGCTGATGCCGATGGGCCAGATGCCCATGGGCGGCCAGATGCCCATGCAGCAGCCCATGGGCCAGATGCCCATGCAGCAGCCCGGCATGCACATGGCGCAGCCGTCGATGGCCGAGGAGCCACGCCTCCCGCAGCGATCGGGCTTCGTCGTCGTCGCAGTGCTCGTCGGCGCGTGTCTCGTCTTCTCGGCGGCAGGCGGCGGCGCGTACGTGTTCTTCGGTAGCGGAAGCTCGACGACGCTCGCTTCCGCACCCGAGGTGCCAGCCGTCCAGGTCCAGCCGGTGCAGCCGATGATGCAGCCCGTAGCGCCGCCGGCGCCGGTCATCGCCGCTCCTCCGATTGCGCCGGTCCCGGAGCCGGTAGCGCCGGTCGTCGCCGAGGTCGTGCCCACCCCGGAGCCGCCCCCGCCTACGCCGCTGACTCCCGTCGCGCCTGCGCCCGCTCCCGAGACGCACGCGGCCGCCCCGACGCCGCGCACCCCGGCCCCGCCGCCGCCGTCGCCGACCGCCTCACCCCGCCTGGCGACGCACGCAGCGCCGGCCCCGTCCTCCAGCGGCTCGGTGCTGGCCCCGCGTATCGCGTCGAGCACCGCTCCGAGCGCTCCGAGCGCGACCGCTCCGAGCTCGCCGCCTCGCCTCGCCAGTCGCATCGGCTCGGCCGCGCCGGCGCCGTCCTCGTCCGGCTCCAGCTTCGACGATCTCCGCGCGCAGGCGCGAGCGGCGTTCAGCGCGCACCACTACGAGGACGCTGCGCAAGCCTACGAGCAAGCCGCGCGTCTGCAGCCGACGAACGCCAGCGTCTACGCAGGCCTCGGCGCCGCGCGTCTCGCCGGCGGAAACGCGCCTGCCGCCGTCACGGCCTACGAGCGCGCAGTGCAGCTCTCAGGCAGCACGCCCGGCTACCACGCGGCGCTCGGCCGCGCGTACGCGACGACCGGGGACCGAACGCGCGCCCGTCAGCAGTACGACGAGGCGCTGCGCCTCGACCCCGACAACCGCGACGCGCGCATCGGCCTCGAACGGCTCTGAACGCGGTCTCCCGAGCCTCTGGGCTCGCTGTCCCAACTTGCGAGCGTGCGCCCAACTTGCGAGGGTGCGCCGCCGTACGACCGCGGCCTCGGGTACGAGCGGAGCGCACCGACTACGCGCGCGGCCGGCGCACAAGGCGGGGCTGCGCAGGCAGCGCACGGCTGCCCAGCGAACGGCTGCCCGCAGGACTGCGAGGAGAGGGCGCGGCGACGGCAGCCAGCACGCCCGGCGCGGCCTTGCGGGTCTACGGAGCCGGCGCGGCCGGCGCGGTGCCGGTGGTCGACTGATGCAGCACGACGAAGTGGATGTGCTGGAACTCCGCCTGGCCGATCGTGTAGATGACCTCGGACAGCGTGCGGAACGGCGTTCGGCCGTCCGCGATGTTCTGGACGGTCCCGGTGAAGGGGCGGGTCGGCACGTGCGACGCGATGAGCTTGAGCCGGTCGCGATGCTGCTGCATCGTCGTCAGCAACGGCGTGATGAGGAACCCGTTCGCGCCGCCCTGCTTCTGGCTCGGATCCACGACGCCATTGCGGAGCGTGAGCACACGGTGACCGTCCACGACGATCTCCGTGCGCGAGATCTGGATCGGGAGCGCCTCCTCGACGATCTGCGACGACGTCGAGTACGGCATCTGAAGATCTTCGGACGCGACCGTCGCAGCTTGCTGCGCGAACTGCATGATGAGGAAGACGAGCAGGATCGTCATCATGTCCATCATCGGATAGATGTTCAGCGAGGTCTCTTCGTGGCCGGGGGTCTTGCGCAGCTTGCGCCGGACCATCCCCTTCACGTGGGCCATCGACGCGAACTTCTCGCCGGGCTCGCTCATCGGACACCTGCGGACAGCATCACGTCCGGGAAGAGCGTCGTCGTCCCGTCGGCGCGAACGGCGTCCATCGCGGCGACGATGTTCGTGTACTCGATGTTCGGGTCGGCGGTGAGGATCACCTGGTGCTCGTCCGGGAACTGTCGGTGCACGACCACGAGGCACTGCGTGAGCGCGGCCCAGTCGAAGCTCTGGTCACCGCGTCGCTGCACCGTGATCACACGCCCCGGCTGGGTCACCTGACAGCCCGGCGCGAGCTTCCCACCGGAGCCGGCGACGACGATCCCCTGCTCCGTGACCGTCACGCTGAGGTTCAGCGTCGTCTGCGGCTCGCCGCCAGCGCCACCGCGACCGAGCGTCGGGAGGTGCGCATCGAGCTCCGCGGTGGCCAGCACGGCGGCCGTCGTCGCGAGCAGGAACATGATGATGTTCGTGACGATGTCGAGGAACGGCACGATGTTCAGCTCGCCCGCCGCCTCGGACGGGTCGAGCTCTTCGACCTTCGTCTTCTTGCGGTAGTACGCCTGCTGTCGTGCTGTGAGCTTCATCGTTTCGTCAGTCGGAGGCGAAGCAGCAGGAACTCGTTAGGCAGGTGGCCGGTCGTACGGGGGTTCGGGGAGCCCGAAGGGCCCCCGACGCGCCGCCAGAGGCGGCGCAGCAAATCAGCGCTGACCCTTGTTCAGGAGCAGGTTCTCGAGCTTCATCGTCGCGAGCTCCATGTCCTGCTTGAGCTTCTTCGCCTGTCCGTGAAGGAAGAGGTGGAAGATCATGCAGAGCACGGCGATGCCGAGACCGAGCGCCGTGTTCCACATGGCCTCGGAGATGCCGGCCGAAAGGAGGCGCGCGCGATCCGCCGCCTCGGCGTGAGCCACGGCGCCGAACGAACGAATCAGGCCGGAGATGGTCCCGAGCAGACCGATCAGCGTCGCGATGTTGGCGAGCGTCCACAGTGCGCCGATGCGCTTCTCGAGGTCGGGGTGAAGCTCTGCCCAACGCTCTTCCATCGACGCGATGACGGCCTCGTCGCCGCGCTGCGCCTGGGTCAGGCCAGCCTTCACGACCTGGAGCAGCGGCAGCGGTGCCGCTTCACAGAGCTTGATGGCGCGGTCGATGTTGCCGGCCTGCACGAGCTTCCGGATCTGCGCCATGAATTCCCGGCTGTTCACCCGGTACTTCGTGAGGATGTAGACGAAGCGCTCGGCGACGATCGCGAGCACGATCGCGAGCACGACGACGTTGATGATCGAGAAAGGCGCGCCCTGAATCAGGGCTTCGTAGATCGCGTACATGTGCGAGGCTCCCTATTGCCTTTCCGAGCTGCCAACGCTTTTGTTCGTCGAGCGAGGGCACGCATAATCGAGGTTCGATCGGTAGTCGAGGTCCGATCAGTCGTCGAGGTTCGATCGGTAGTCGTGGTTCGCGATCGGAAGTCGAGTTCGATCGCGATTCGGTCTCAGCCATGCGGGCGCACTTCGTGCCGCAGAGGCCGAGCGGGAAACTAATCTAGCGGCGTTCGCGTTGTCAACGAGCGCGCGAGGACCTCGAGACGATCCTTCGTCGCTTCGCAGCGTCGCAGCGGGGTCCCGACGCCCCGACCCGACCGTTGAGAAGACGTGCAGCCGCGCGCGCGCTCCGACGGAACCTGACCGCGTTCCCGGACACTAACCCCCGGCTCTGGTCTCGCGCATGATCTCACCCGAGCGAGATCACTGTTGACTTGAAATCGGGCGTCTGTATCATCGCTCGCCGTTCGGGGCTTTGGGCTGATTGCCCCTTACGAAGCGGCTTTTTTTACACGGCTCTGCAGCAATCGAGTCCACGTGAGCGTCGAGCTCGATCCTCGGATCGAGGGAGACGACCGCTACCGTCCGCAACGTTGAAGGCGCGTGAACACCACGCGCGATTTCGAAGAGGAGAGAACGAACATGGCAGGTCTCGCGCATCACTTCGAAGAAGGCGGCTGGGGCATGTACCCGATCCTCTTCTGGCAGATCATCGCGATCGGCATCATCATCGAGCGCGCGATCTTCCTCTATCGCGCCTCCATCAACCGCGACGTGTTCCTCGCGACGATGCAGAAGTGCATCCTCTCGGGCGACATCGGACGCGCGATCAAGCTCTGCTCCGCTGCCAACGCGCCGCTCGCGCGCATCGTCAAGGCTGGCCTGATGAAGGTCAACCGCCCCGACGCCGAGGTGCAGGCCGCGATGGACGAGTCGGCTCTCCGTGAGCTGCCGCGCATCGAGTCGCGAACGCCGTACCTCGCTCTGCTCGCGAACCTCGCGATGCTCTGCGGTCTCTTCGGCACGGTCACCGGCCTCATCGCCGCCTTCGGCGCCGTCGCCAACGCCGACGCCGCGAGCCGCGCGACGATGCTCGCACGCGGCATCTCGGAGGCCATGAACTGCACGGCCTTCGGTCTGCTCGCCGCGATCATCGCGCTCATCGGCTTCGCTCTGCTCAACGGCAAGACGCAGGGCCTGCTCGACGACATCAACGGCGCGACGGTCCAGGTCATGAACCTCGTCGTGAACAACCGCTCGAAGATCAACATCTCGGGCGTCCCCGCGGCCTGAACGGTCGGGGGAGCCGTAGGGTTCCCCCACCTTCGTCCGTACTTCAGCTCCGCACGAGTCGTGCTCGAAGAGGTGATCGATGGGTGGCATTAGCGTTGGTGGCGGGCACGGCGGCAAGAAGTCGGTCGACTCCGAGATCCCGCTCATCCCGTTCATCGATCTTCTCCTCTGCTGCGTGATGTTCCTGCTGGTAACGGCCGTCTGGAACCGCCTCGCGCGGCTGGACGCCAACCAGCAGGTTCCGAGCACGCAGGCGCCTCAGGACGCGCCGCCGCCGGAGGAGACCATCCGTCTCTATCTGCAGGTAACGCAGACGGGCTACGTGATCGCGTCGAGCGCAGGTGAGCGCATCGAGATCCCGAAGAACGGCGACGAGTACGATGGCGAGACCCTCCGGACGCGCCTCCAGGAGCGTCGCGCGGCAGAGCCGAACCGGCACGACATCATCGTCGCGCCCGAGGACGGCGTGGCCTACGAGGACGTGATCGCCGGGATGGATCTGGCCATCGGCGAAGGCTACGCGGAAGTTTCCCTGTCGGACGGAGCAGCCCTGTAATGCCGATCCATAGGCCCGAAAAAGAGCTCCTCCACCACGTTCCGCTGAAGTTCGTGCGGAGCAAGGTGACCGGTGGCGGTCGGAAGAGCGTCGACACGGCGATCCCGCTGATCCCGTTCATCGACTTCCTCATCACGCTGGTCGTCTTCCTGCTGAGCTCGTTCAGCGCATCGGGTGAGCTGCTCTCGCAGCGCCCGAACCTGGTGATGCCGAACGCATCGAACGCGGTCGACCTCGAGCTCGCGCCGATCGTGGCGATCGACGCGCGAGTCGTCACGCTCGATGGCCGTCGTATGGCGGACACCCCGACGCTCGCGTCGCAGGCGGGGCTCGAGCGGATCGAGCAGCTCGTGAACGATCTCGAGACGATGCACCGCAACTGGTCGATCCTTCACCCGCGCGATCCGTTCCCGGGCACGGTCATCATCCAGGCGGATCGCGAGATCGACTTCCGCGTGGTGAAGAAGGTGATGTTCTCGGCGGCGCAGGCCGGCTACTCGAACATCAGCTTCGCCGTGAACCGGACCGGCGACTGAGGCGAACGGCGGCTGAGCGCATCGCGGGCAACGCGGTGTCCTCTCGAAGGGGCGTGATCGCGAAGGCGGTCGCGCCCTTTTCGTTTCGTCCGGAACCCCGGCTCCTCGCCGCGGTCGAAATCTCCGCGCGTCCTTTCGACGCCGCGCGCGAGGTGGTAGATGCACGCCGTGAGCGAGCCCGAAGAAGCCAAGACGCCCGAGCCTCCGCCCGAGTCAGCGCCCGAGCCGGCGCAAGACGCTGCGGGCGGCGAGGAGGACTCGCCTCTCGCGCCGGCGCAGCCCGAGCCGGAAGAGCTCGCCACCCGCCCGGGCTACATGCCGAAGATCCGCTGGGGGATCATCCTCGGGCTGATCGGCGCCGTCGTGCTCGCGGTCTCGTTCTACCGGGCCCGAGAGACGCAGCGTGCGGACGAGCTTCGTCGTCAGCTCCTCGAGTCTCACGAGCAGGAGCTCTCGAGCGTTTCCGAGCGCTACCAGGCCTTCCGAACGCGCATCGAGCGCTGGACGATCGAGGCGGCCACCGCGGGCGAGCCCGAGCAGCTCGTGGATCCGCGCCTTCGCATCGCAGGCCTGCACGAAGGTGAAGGCCTCTATCTGCGCCTCCTGGCGTCCGACGCGACGAGCCCAGAGGGCGTTGCGCGCGGCGCCATGGCGATGGAGGGCGATGCGCTCACGCGGTGCCTCGGGATCGCGCCGATGTCCGCGCGCGGGCTCTACGAGCACGGCGACTTCCTCATGCCGGAGTGGGTCGAGGCGGCTCGCGCCGAGCGCGACTTCCTGCGGCTACGGGTCCTCGACGAGCAGCTGGCCGGCCACATCACCGCCGACCTCCCGGTGCTGGCCACCTTGATGGACGCCGAGTACTTCTTGCTCGTCCTCCAGCAGGGCGAGAACCGACGCGACGCGCCCGTGGACGTCTATCTCTGGGACCTCCGCGAGCAGCGACAGCTCCTCGCGGCCCGGATCCAGGCGCGCGGCGTGCTGTTGCCCGTTCGCATCCGCTCGCTCGTCCCCGAAGCGCCCGCGGCCCCTGCGCCGGAGACGCCCCCGAGCATGACGTCCGGGGGCGCGCAGGACTGCTCCATCGCGTCGCAGATCAAGGGCCTCACGGGCGAAGCTCCGGTCTCCGTGAGATCGCCGATCGTCCCGCTCGAGCTCGCCGGAAGCGAGGACGCCCCGGCTGTGGATGAGTCAGAAGACGCACCGCCGAGCGCGGAGGCTCCCACGCCGTAGGCGCCTACTCTTCGGCGTCCCCGGCGATCGGCTCGCCGGGCATCTCATCGGGCGCGGGGGCCTCGGCCGGAGCCGCGACGCGCACGACGCGCGAGCGACCCAGGATCCACCGAATGACCACGTCGGCGGTGACCTCCTTCAGCCCTTCCATGAAGAGGTAGAAGATCGGGACCACCAGCAGCGTGAGCAAGGTCGAGCTGATGACGCCGCCGATGACGCCCATGGCCATCGGCGATCGGAACTCGCTGCCGGGGCCGTTGTTGAGCGCGGTCGGGAGCATACCGAGCACCATGGCGGCGCTCGTCATCAGGATGGGCCTGAGGCGCGACGGACCTGCGTCGAGGATCGCCTGCTTCGGGGTGAAGCCATCTTCGCGAACCTTCGTGACGGCGTGATCGATCAGCAGGATGCCGTTCTTGGTGACGAGCCCCATGAGCAGGATCATCCCGATCATCGCGCCCATCGACATCGACGACCCCTGGAGAAACAGGGCGACGATGGCGCCGACGAACGCGAGCGGCAGCGCCATCATGATCGTGATCGGATGCATGAACGACTCGAACTGCGACGCGAGCACGAGGTAGATGAACAGCACGCCGAGCGCGAGCGCCATCAGCATGTTCTCGTTCGACTCGTTCATCATCTCGACCTGGCCGCGGAACGCGTAGGTGATGCCGGCGGGCAGCGGCTCGGCGGCGATCGCGGCCTGGAACTCCGTGACGATGTCGCCGAGCGGTCGGCCTGCGGGTGAGCCCGTCACGAGGATCACGCGCCTTCGGTCGTAGCGCTGGATCTCGCTCGGTCCCTCGCCGCGCACTGCCGTCGCGAAGTCCGCGAGCGGGACGAAGCCACCCGACGTCGGGATGCGGAGGTTCGCGATGAGCGGCGCGCTGTCTCGATACTCCTCCTCGAGCCGGACGCGAATGTCGATCTCGTCGTCGCCATCGCGATAGACGCCCGCCACTTCGCCGTCGACGCTCGCGCGGATCATCGAGGCGATCATCGCGAGCGGGAGCCCTCGCTGCGCGGCTCGATCGCGATCGACGTGGATCTCGATCTGCGGCGCGCCTGGCGAGTACTGCACGTCGACGTCGGTGGTCCCTGGGATGCCCCGGAGCACGTCGGCGAAGTGATCCGCGGTCGTGGCGATCTCGTCGAAGTCTTCGCCGGACACGTTGATCTGGAGCGGATAGTCCCGCCCGCCTTCGACGATGCCTGGATCGGAGATGGAGACCTCCGCGGTCGGCATGTACTGGTGGACGACGCGGCGGACGGTCTCCTTGAGATCGTCCTGCGTCGCCTCCCGCTCCGTCTTCGGCACGGCGACGATGCGCCAGGTCACGTAGTTCGGCCGCCCGCCCGCGCCGACGCGCGCGTACACGGTGATGAAGTCGTGGTCGGCGAGGAGCTCTCGCTCACCTTCGAGGGCGAGACGTGCGGTCTCCTCGAGGCGGGTGCCGGCGGGCAGCTCGATGTCGACGTTGAACTGACCTCGGTCCTCGGGCGACGTGAACTCGCTGCCCATGTACGGCATGAGCGCGCAGCTCGAGAAGAGCGCGCCGAACGCGAGCACGAACACGCCCGCCATGCGCCATCGCGTCTTCAGCATGCCCTCGAGGAGCGCGTGATAGAGCCCGTCGAGCGTCTCGTAGAACCGCGTCATCGGGCGCGTGATGAACCCGAAGAAGCCGTGCTCGTGGATGACGTTGCCGTCCGCGTCGCGCTTCATGGCGACGGCGAGCCGCGCCGACAGCATCGGGTCGAGCGTGAACGCGACGTAGGCACTGATGACCGTCGCGCCCGCGATGGTCAGCCCGAACTCGCGGAAGAACTGCCCGACGATGCCACCCGTGAACGCGATGGGAACGAAGACGGCGCAGAGCGTCGCGGTCGTCGCCAGGACGGCGAGCGTGATCTCGCGTGTCCCCTCGCTCGCCGCGGTCACGGGATCCTTCCCGCGCTCGAGGTGCTTCATGATGTTCTCGCGAACGACGATCGAGTCGTCGATCAGGAGGCCGATCGCGAGCGAGAGACCCAGCAGGGTCATCATGTTCAGCGTGAAGTCGAGCAGGTACATCAGGAAGAACGCGCCGAGCACCGAGGTCGGCAGCGCGAGCGAGCTGATGAAGGTGCTGCGCAGGTCGAGCAGGAAGAGAAGGATGATCAGGATGGCCATCGCGCCACCGAAGAACAGCGCGATCTCGACCTCCTCGGCGTTCTCGAGGATGAACTCCGACTGATCCATGATCAGGTGGGCGGACGTGCCGTGAGGCATCGTCATGCCGGCGAGCCGCTCGTGAACGCCCTCCGCGACCTCGACGGTGTTGGCGCCGGACGCCTTCGCGACCTCGAAGACGACGGCCGGCTCGCCGTTGGAGCGGACCACCTGGTCGAGGTCGGTGAACCCGTCCTCGACGGTGCCCACGTCGCCGAGCCGTACGATGGAGCCGTCTGCGCCATGCCCGACCGGCAGCTGACGCAGCTCGTCGATGCTCGTCAGCTCGCCGAGCGTCCGCACCGCGATCCGACGATCGCCTTCGTCGAAGCCGCCGGCCGGGACGCTCATGTTCTCCGCCCGGATCAGCTCCACGATGGAGAGCGGCGTGAGCCCGAGCGACATGATGTGGTCGAGGTCGAGCAGGACGTTGATCTGGCGCTCGCGGCCGCCCGCGACCGTCACGCTGGCAACGCCGTCCACCTGCTCGAGGTAGGGACGCAGCTCGTCCTCGGCGAAGTCGCGCACCGACTGAACGTCCGAGCCGCTCAGCGTGTACGTCATGATCGGCGCCGCGTTCACGTCGACGCGCGCGACGGTCGGCTCTTCGGCGCCGCGCGGCAGCAGCGCGCGCATCTGCGCGACGCGCTCGCGCACGAGCGTGGCGCCCTCCATGACGTCCATGTCGAGCTCGAACTGGATGACGATCACCGAGACGGAGTCGCGCGAGTAGCTGGTGATGCTGTCGACGCCCGGCAGCGAGACGACCGAGTCCTAGATGCGGTCGGTGACCTGCGTCTCGATCTCCGCCGGGCTCGCGCCGGGGTAGATCGTCGTGACGGTCACGATCGGGAACTGGATGTCGGGGAAGAGGTTCACCCCGAGCCGCGAGAGCCCGAGCAGGCCGAGCACCGCGATGCCGAGCGAGACCATCGTCGTGAAGACGGGGCGCTTGATGGAGACGTCGGAGAGGGTCACGCGGACCTCCAGGGGCCTTGGGGAGCGGTCTGCCTCAGCGAGAGGCGGTCGCGGGAGGGGCCGGCACGAGCGCCGGCGTGACGATCGATCCCTCGTGTGTCGATGCGGGCCGCACGACCACACGGTCTGTCGCTACGAGCCTGCTCGTCACGTACCAGTTGCCCTCGAGGTCGCCGCGCGCTTCGACCACGCGCGAGACGACGTGACCCGTCTCGTCGACGATGAGCACGGTCCCGTTCGGTCGGCGCGACGTCGCCGGAATCCGCAGCGCGGGGACGGGCTCTCCGACGAGCACGCTCGCCCGGACGATCGCGTGGGCGACGAGCCGCCCGTCGGTGTTCGGGAGGAGCACCTCGACAGGCGCGCGCCGGGTCGTCGTGTCGAGCGAGCGTACGATGCT
Source organism: Polyangiales bacterium (assembly GCA_038252025.1). Taxonomy (GTDB): domain Bacteria; phylum Myxococcota_A; class Polyangia; order Polyangiales; family Sandaracinaceae; genus JBBSAT01. The sequence goes on from JBBSAT010000007.1 coordinate 10,876, forward strand.
GACGATCGTGCCGGTCGTGCCGCTCGCCTCGAGGACGGCCGTCGCGCCCTCGGTCAACGACGCGAGCTCCAGTTCGCTGACGGTCGTGTGCAGGCGGAGCGACGTGAGGTTCTCGACTCGCGCGATCCCGACGCCCGGACCGACCACTGCGCCGACGCCGTCCGGAACGCGCGTCATCACTCCGTCGAACGGCGCCCGGAGCGAGTGATCGGCCGACGTCGTCGCGATGCTCAGCCGGCCCGCGGTCGCCTGCGCGAGCTGAGCCTCCGCAACGGCGAGCTGCTGGCGCGCCTGAGTGAGATCCCGTGCAGGAGAAGCGCCGGACGCGGTCAGCTGCTCGAGGAGCGCCACGCGGTCTCGGATCATCTCGACGTTGGCGTGCGCCACGTCGATGGCGGCCGTCGTCTGCAGCGCGGCCGCGCCGACGCTGGCGCGATCGAGAGTGACGAGCGTCTGGCCCGCATGGACCGTGTCTCCGAGCTCGACGTCGACGCGGCTGATGCGGCCGGACACCGGGAAGGAGAGATCCGCAGACTGTGACGGCTCGAGCTGCCCGGTAAGCACGACCATGAGCGGAAGCTCGGCGACCTCGGGCATGACGACCTCGACGGTCGCCGCATCGCCCGCCGCCGCCGCCGACGCATCGCGCTGCGTGGCGAGCGTCGCCTGTTCGGCGGTCGCGGCCGTCAGTCGGATGCCGAGGAAGACCCCGAGCACCAGGAGAACGACGACAGTGGCAAGCAGCGCGAGCCGCTTCGCGAGGGGAGGTGGTTCCTTGATCGCCGTGTGCATCGTGTCTGACGCCTCGTCCCTGAGGGTGGCGGTCCGCGCTGATGGACCACTGGCTGCGTGCGCTCGCGTCCCCCCGGATGCTTGCGAGCGCACGGGATATGGCCCCGACCGTGTGATAGGGCAAGCACGTCCACGCTTCTTCACGGACGCGACGCTGCGCTCGGCGGGCGGCCAGATCTTCCGCGTCTCGAGCACTTCGGCGCGGGCGATCGAGTATCCTCCGCGCGTTCTCGAAGCATGCCCCGCCGTCAGAGCCCACCGCGATCCGGAAAACAGAGAGCGCGACCCGAACAGGCGCGCCGTCCGGAAGACATCGTCAAGGAGTCGTCTCCCAAGGCGCCGATCCCGCAGGGGAAGCCCCTCATGGGGTCGTGGCTCTTCACGACGCGCGCGGGCTCGGAACAGGATCTCGTCGAAGAGCTCGCGCTCTCCGGCATCACGTCGGTCGTGCGGGCGCCAGGTCTCGTGGACAGCCGTGGCGCGCCCACCTTCGACGACGGCACGGTCGACGCCACCTTCGCTCGCCAGGGCTTTCGACTTCGCGGGACGCTGACGGGCGAGACGCCAGCGCTGCTCGCTCGCACCTTCGCCAGCCGCGCGGCATCGCTCGCTTCGGCAGAGACGCCCCTCGCGCTCTCGGTCTTCGCGCCGGACAGCGACGAAGGAAACCGGCTGGCCTCGATGGCCGAGGAGATCGAACAGACCGCGCTCCTCGCGTTGGCGAACCGCAAGCTGGTTCCGCTCTCGAGCGCGACACGGGAGGGTGCGCTCGTCGTCCAGGGAGCGATCCTCAGCTCCGGCGAGCTCGCGTTCGGAGACGTGCAGGGCGCCGTGCTGCTCTCTCCGTTCGGTGGAGGCCGTGCGCGCATGGCGGTCGCGGGTGACCGGCCGTCTCGCGCGGCGCGCAAGGTCGAGGAGGCCCTGCACTGGCTCGGGACGTCACCCGCGGCGGGTGAAGTCTGCGTGGACCTCGGGGCGGCCCCCGGCGGCTGGTCCTGGGCGCTGCTCGACAAGCGCTGCCGGGTCATCGCGATCGATCCGGCGGAGATGCATCCGGACGTCGCTGCGCATCCGAAGCTGACGCACGAGAAGGCGAGCGCGTTCGGCTACGTGCCGCCCGAGACGGTGGACTGGCTCTTCTGCGACATGGCGTGGCGCCCCCTCGAGGTGGCGCAGATGCTCGCGAAGTGGGCTCGCAAGGGCTACGCACGCACGCTCGTCTCGAACATCAAGCTGCCGATGAAGAAGAAGGCCGAGGTCGTCCGCGAGGTCCGCGAGATCGTCCATGGGGGCGGCTGGCGTCGCGTGAGGACCCGCCAGCTCTATCACGACCGCGACGAGATCACGCTCACGGCGCATCGCTAGGGACGACGGCCGAGACCTTGCGGAGCGAGCGCACCTTGTCTCTCAGCTCCGCGAGCTCGGTCGCGATCGCGGGCCTTCCGCCGAAGCGAACCTCGATGTAGCGCCGAGTCACTTCGTCGACGATCCCGGCGCCGGGAAAGCTTCGATTCATGAGCGCGCGCGCGTGCTCGACCGGGGTCACGGACGCAGCGCGCGGAACGCCCATTCGGACGAGCTCACGCTCGAGCTCACGATAGATCTTCACGATCTCGCGCGCCGACTCCGGGACACGCGCGACCGCGGAGCGCCGCGTGCGAAACGCGCGATACGCGCGGTCGACAGCGATGACGAGGACGATGAGGCCTAGGACGGTCGCGATCCCTCGCCACGGTGAGCCCGAGCCAGCGTGCGTGTCGTCGGCGAGCAGCCGACGCTCGCGGTTTCTCTCTCCCCCGCCGAACAGGTCGGCGAGCGAACGGGCGAGCGTGCGCTGAGAGCGAAGGTCGTAGCCGACGATCCACGTCTCCCACCGCGTTCGGAGCGCGTCCATGATGGCGCTCAGCTCGCGTCCGATGCCGTCCTCGAACGCGACGTCGCTCGCCGGCGTCGGATCGAAGGTGACCCACCCTTCCCCGTCGAGATAGGCCTCGATCCAGGCGTGCGCGTCGCCCGACCTGACGACCCAGTATCCGCCGTACGAGTTGTACGTGGCTCCGGAGAAGCCCGTGACGTTGCGCGAAGGCACGCCCACTTCGCGGAGGAGGATCGCCATGGCGCTCGCGAAGTACTCGCAGTGCCCGCGGCGCGTCACTTCGAGGAACGCGACCAGCGGTGGCCGATCGCCCGGGTCCTGCATCTCGAGCGAGTAGGTGAACTCCGGCCCCGTGAGGTGCGAGAGGATCCTCTCTGCACGCTCGCGATCGCTCGTCGCGCCGTCGGTCCAGCGTGCGGCGATCGCCGCCAGCGCCTCGTGGCCCTCGGGGACCGCCAGATAGCGCGCCAGATCGTCGCCCGCGACGGCCTCGTGTGGCTCGGAGCGCGTCCCGGTCGCCGTCCACGCGCGATATCGCAGTCCGAGCGCGTCCGGATCTTCGTAGCGAAGCTCACGGCCGGGATAGAGAGTCAGATCGCGACCCACGTCGATGCCGGCGGAGAACCGGGGCGGGACCTCGACTGCCACCGTGTGCTCGGGGAGGAAGACGACCTCCTGGTCGAGCAGCGTCAGGACGATGTCCCACGCGAGATCGTGGTCGGGATCCTGGAAGCGCGTGATCGGGAAGTCGTCTTCGACGCGCCGAATGCTCGTTCCGCCGCCCCGCGCCCGACTCCAGCGCCGGCCGTCGTACGTGTCGAACGACGTGCCGTGGAGCAGGACCGCGAGCCGCTCGTCCGTAGGCACGCGGAGCGCCGCCGGCGGGCTCAGGTGCATCACGATGGTGGGGTCGTCGCGCAAGACGCCGACCTCGCCGAGGGTCACGTCGTCGCCGAAGCCCGCGATGTGCGTGCTGCTTCCTTCGCCGAACGCGAGGAAGCCGAACCCGACGCGTGGGAAGAGCAGGAAGAGGCACGCCGTCGAGAGGAAGAGCGGGAGAGAGAGGGCCGCGGTGCCGGCGAGGAACGACGCGCCCACCAGTCGCCGCGAGGCGAGCACGCGGCCGAGGGTCGCCTCACGCTCCTCGGCCGCTCCGGTCGGGGACGCGAAGTGAGCTTCGATCTCGGCCCGCAGGTGCGTGAGCGCGAGCATCCAGGGCACGAGCACCACGAACCCGAGGAAGAGCGCCCCGTACGTGATCTCGCTCGTGAGAACGGTGGCCGCACAGAGGTGGAGGAACGCGAGGATCGCTATCTGCTGGTGCTCAGGCGCGCGTCGTCGGTTGAAGAGGCGCGAGACCTGGAGCGCCGCCGTGAACTCCAACGCCAGCGCGAGCGGGCTCTCGCCCAGAGCGCCGCGGAGGATCAGCACGGCCGCCAGCACCAGCAGCACCACGTTCCAGGTTCGCTGCCACCCTGGAGCGAAGATCCGCGGGCCCTCGATGAACCACGACACGAAGGCGAGCACGAACACGAGGCCGAGGGAGATCGGCGAGAGCTCGCCCCCGAGACCGAGCGCGCCGAGGCCTAGCCCCGCGAGCGCATAGGTCACGAGCTTGTGGAGGCGCGCGAAGCTCACGCGCCGCGCTCCGACGAGACGCCCGACGTCACGACGATCAGCGCGTCGATCCCGCGAGCAGGCAGAGGCGGCGCTCCTTCGTCAGGCACGGCAGCGAGAAGAGCGAGGAATGCGAGCGCGCGATCGATCGATTCGGTCGGCGCGACGCGCGGTGAGCGTGTCCCACGAGCGACGACCTCGACGATGCGCCCCTTTGCGTGCGCGTCGAGGGCGAGACCTGCCGCGCGTGAGACGGCGCGCTCGAACTCGTCGTCCCAGTCCGCGCTGCTCGCGGGCCGCGCGTTGTCGATGCCGACGACGAAGAGCCGGGCCGAATCTCGCTCTCGCTCGCGGACGACGAGACGACCGAGCGCCGCGCTCCGCCGACCGTGCAGGCTCCGAGCTTCGTCGCCAGGTCGGTACTCGCGGACTCCCGCAGGCTCCACGCCGGCGCCAGCAACGGCTCTGCCGTTCGAGTCCGCGCCCTCGCTCTGACCGTCCGCGGCGCCGCGAGGGAGCTCGACCCTCGGGAAGACGAGCAGCTCCTCCTCGAGCGGCAGGATGCGCCACTTGTCGAAGAGACCGAACGGGTAGCGCGTCGTGAGCCGCACGCGACGGAAACGAAGGAGCCCGCGCCGCGTCGGCTCGCGCCGATAGCTGGCGCGCTGGGTGCCGCGGGCTTCGACCTTCAGGAAATAACAGCGACGGTCCGTGGGCGCGTCATCCGCTTGATCCTCGGCCTCGAGCGAGAAGCTCGGCAGCCAGGCCTTCTCGTTGTCGAGCGTGATCTCGACGAGCGAGGGTGTCCCCACGAACGCTCGGGGCGGCAATCCTCGAACGGCGCGCACCCGAAACAGGACGAGGTCGCTGAGGACGCCGGACAGCAGGATCAGGCTCAGCATCAGCCCGAGCACGAGGTAGAGCAGATTGTTGCCCGTGTTGACCGCCGCAGCGCCGACACCGAGCGTGACCATCACGAACACACGACCTTCGCGCGTGAACCGCAGGCCGCGCGGCGAGCGAAGAAGTCTCTCGGCTCGATCGCGAGGCTTCGCGCGCTGGGGGACGAGGGTCCCCGTCGTCATACGGGAACGGGCACCGAATCGACCGCCTCGCGCACGGCTCGTACGGCCGCATCACGACCCTCCGCGCGCTCGCCAGGAGCACCTCGGGTGCGAACGCGATGAGCGAGAGCCGCGACGGCGAGCGCCTTGACGTCGTCGGGCGTGACGAAGTCACGACCGAGCACGAGCGCGTGCGCGCGGACGGCGCGGGCCAACGCGAGCGCGGCGCGCGTCGATGCCCCGAGCGAGAGGAGCGGGCTCTTTCGCGTCGCGAGCACGATCTCGTGCAGGTAGTCGAGCACGGCATCGTCGACGCGAACGTCGTCGACCTCTCGCTGCGCGGCGAGCAGCTCGTCGCGTGACACGACGGCGGTCAGCGAGTCGACCGGTGAGTCCGCGCCTCGCTCGCGGATGAGCTTGCGCTCGACGGCGGGCGAGGGATGGCCGATCGAGATCCGCAGCAAGAACCGATCGAGCTGTGACTCGGGCAGCGGATAGGTCCCGTGGAACTCCTCGGGGTTCTGGGTCGCGACGACGAAGAACGGCTCGTCGAGGAGGCGCGTCTCGCCTTCGATGGAGACCGCGCGCTCATCCATCGCCTCGAGGAGCGCCGACTGGGTGCGCGGCGTCGTGCGGTTCACTTCGTCGGCGAGGAGGACGGACGTGAAGATCGGTCCGGCTCGGAACGAGAGCGTGCCGGTCTTCGGATCGTAGATAGACCCACCGAGCACGTCCGCCGGGAGAAGATCCGACGTGAACTGGACGCGACGAAACGGAACACCGAGCGATCGAGCGAGCGCGCGAGCGAGCGTGGTCTTCCCGACGCCGGGCACGTCCTCCACGAGCAGGTGCCCTCGCGCGAAGAGCGTGGTCACCGCGAGGGCGATCACGTCGCTCTTTCCCTCGATCGCGCGGGAGACCTCCGCCACGAGACGCCCGGCGACTGCGCTCGCGCCCATCGCGTGAACGCTAGCACGGCGTGTGTCCGCCCTACCCGCACGAAGCGCCCTACCCCCACGAGGCGCCCTACCCGCACGAGGCGCCCTACCCGCACGAGGCACGGAGCCCCGACGAGCGCGTGCGATGCGGGCGCGATCGAGCCCTGCGGGCCTCGCTCTCCCCGTCAAGTCAGCCGAAAGGGGCGCCATCGCCCCTCGTCGCGACTAGAGCGCTGCAACCTGCGCGCTGAGGCGCGAGACGTAACGCGAGCCCGTCTTCTTCGGGTAGACACCCTTCGAGACGGCCGAGTCGATGCTCTTCACGGCGGACGCGAGCGCAGTCGTCGCTGCCTTCTTGTCCTTGCCGGCGAGCGCCTCACGAACGCGCTTCATGACCGTGCGCACGATGGTGCGGACGTGCTTGTTGCGGGCGGTGCGCTTCTCGGTCTGACGGATGCGCTTCTTAGCTGAGTCGACGTTGGCCATCTGGGCTCCAGGAAGGGGCCGGATGGGTACGCTGGGGGCGGAGACCTGTCAAGGACCGCCCGAGGTCGCGTCACCGCCCGGGGAGTGTATCGGGGCCGAGCACGTTGACCTGAGCATCGACCGGCAGCTCGAGCTCGGCGGCATCCGCCCAGGGACCGACCCCCGTTTCTTCGTCCACGTCGGCACGCCGAGCGACGAGCTGGCGGAGCACCCGTTCCACCGTGATCTCGGAGGCCTGGCCCGCCCACCAGCACCGAGCGCGGAGCAGCGCGCCGGCGGGAGCCGCGAACTGACAGACACCAACTTCGCTGCCGACGACGCGAGTCTCGGTGCCCCCCGGGTCGCAGATGCGAACGAGCGTGACGCGAGTGCGCGGGAGCTCGACGATCGACGTCGCACGTGGACCCGTACCGTCGTCGACGGGGTGCTCGTCCTCGAAGCGCAGCGTCACGGTGCACTGGGCGCGCGCCGTTGCGCGATGCGGCTCCGTGGAGGAGCGCGACGGCGGCTCCGACCCGCAGGACGACAGCACGAGAACGGCGAGGACCAACGGACGCACGAGCGCGAGCGTAGCAGCGTCTCGACGCCCGTCTTCGAGACGACTCGTGTTACACCCGCACTCGTGACGCCCCTGGCGGAGCGCGAGAAGCACGCCCTCGCGATCGCGAGCTCGATCCCGCTTGCCGGCCAGCTCGTCTTCCACCTCTGGGAGGAGTGGTCGGTGTTCAGTGGTCGGCGTGCGTTCGTCGATCGCCACGGCGAGACGTCGACGACCCTGGCGACCCTCGCGGAGCTCCTGCTCTTCGTGCTGCCGCTCGCGCTTTGGGCGGTGCTCCTGGTTCGCGCTCTGACCAAGCGAGCGCCGATCCCGGGCGAGGCGCGGCCTGGAGATGGCGTCGTGGCGCGCGCGCTCGGGTCGGTGATCCGCGTGGTCTCGCCGATCGCGGCGACGTTCGTCGTCGTCCACGCCGGGATGCTCTGGGGAGCGCGCGTGCTGTTCGGCGAGGTATCTCTTCGCGCCTACGATCTGCTGCAGATCACGATGGGTCGCCCCGCGTATCTCGTGTTCTACGGCGTCGGGATCCCGGCCGTGCTCTGGCACCTCGCTGCGACCCTGCCCGACGGGCTCGAGGGGCTCGGGATCGTGGGCGAGAGCGGTCGCCGCCAGGCCCACGTCGTCACAGCGGTGCTCGGCCTCTGCCTTTTCGTGCTCTACGCGCAGCTCGCGGGATGGCTCGCGACCGGGACCGGCACGTTCTGGGCGATCGACGTCGTCACCGACTGAGATCGAACGGCGGACCGCTCGCCCGATCGCGCGGGCGGTGCTAGTTCGCCGCCGTCATGGGCGCACAATGGAAGCAGAAGGGCCGCGAAGCGGCAGCGAACGCCAAGGGCAAGGTCTTCTCCAAGATCGCGAAGGAGATCATCGTCGCGGCGCGGGGAGGCGCTGACCCAGCCGGGAATTCGCGGCTGCGCATGGCGCTCGACGCGGCTCGCAAGGCGTCGATGACGAAGGACACGATCGAACGAGCGATCAAGAAGGGCGCGGGCCTGCTCGACGGCGCAGCGCAGTTCGACACGGTCGTGTTCGAGGGCTTCGCTCCCTACCAGGTCCCCGTGATCGTCGAGTGCCTGACGGACAACAAGAACCGAACGTCGGCCAACATCCGCGTCCTGTTTCGCAAGGACGGTCAGCTCGGCGCCGGCGGCTCGGTCTCCTGGGACTTCACCCGTCTCGGCGCGATCGACGCAAGCCCACCGGAAGGCGGCACGGACGCAGAGGAAGCCGCGATCGAGGCCGGCGCTCAGGACCTCGAAGCGAACGACGAGGAGGGCACGACGTTCTACACGGAGCCCACCGCGCTCGACGCGGTCAGCCGAGCGCTCACGGAGCGAAGGTGGACCGTGTCCTCTGCGCGCCTGATCTGGAAGGCCAAGAACCCCGTGGTGCTCGACGACGCCAAGCGCGCCGAGGTCGAGGCTTTCCTCTCGGCGATCGACGACGACGACGACGTCCAGAGCGTCTACGTCGCCTTGGGGTGATCCAGGGCTCGCTACGCAGCGAGCCCGCGGTGGATCAGAGCAGCTTGAACGATCGGACGCGGGCTGCATCGCCCACCATTCCGATCGTCACCTCCGTCCCATGGCGATCGAGCTCGAGCTCGGCCTGGACGCCGTTCTTCTTGAGCGCCTCCGGTGGGTCGATGAGCTCGATCTGCGCTCCGGCTTCCGTGATCAGCGCGTAGATCCCGCCTTCGATCCCAATCTTGCGGACGGTCCCGCGCACGCTTTTCGGCTGGCTCACGTTCGTTCTCCGTTCTGTCCGAATACGGAATCTGCCGGACGCAGCTTGAATCGCAACCCTGGACGTGCGCAGGATCTTCCCGTGCTGGAACGTGACGCTCTCGAAGGACACCTGCGCGGGCTGGGGTGGGTCGCCAAGCACCAGGACCGCCGCACGCTTCGCTCCGAGCACGAGACCGCGGAGGGCAAGGTCACGATCTTCGTCCGGCTCCAGGACAACTGGCTCATCGCCTCCGTCGTGCCGTTCCTCGCGACGAAGGGTAACAACACGTTCGAGCTGGCCCGCTGGCTGTTGCGCGTCAACCGCGACATGTACCAGGCGAGGTTTTGCTACGACGAGGACGGCGACGTGGTGCTCACGATCGAGCTCCCGACCGAGTCCATCGATCCGAGCGAGATCCGCGGGGCGCTCACGACGCTCCTCGAGCAGGCCGTCGCGCATCGCAGGACGTTGCGCCTGGCGTCGGGCGGAGCGGCCTGAGTCGCGTGGCTCGGTAGACCGCGCAGCGGGGCGCGGAATCTCCTAGTCCACAAGCAGAATCGGGGTACACCCAGCCCGTGCGCATCGAAGCCGACTCGGTCCTTCCGTTCTCGCGCGACGTAGTGTTTCGCGCCTACCGTGACGACCTCCCGAACGTCGTCGAGTTCTTGCCGAACGTGCGCGCGATCGAAGTGAAGACGCGCGAGGAAGACGGCAAGATCACGCGGCTCTTCAACGTCTGGCACGGCGGGGGCGACATCCCGGCCGCGGTGCGTGGATTCCTCGATGAGAAGGCGCTCTCCTGGGACGACCATGCGGTCTGGGACGAGGGCGCGTACGCGTGCCACTGGACGATCAAGACCCACGCGTTCACGGACGCCGTCGCGTCGAAGGGCGAGACGCACATCATCGAGCTCGGCCCGGATCGAACACGCATCCAGCTGAGCGGCGACTTCGCCATCGATCTCAAGAAGATCCGCGGCGTGCCTTCGTTCCTCGCCGGGTCGGTCGGCAAGGCCGTCGAGAGCTTTCTCGCCAAGCAGATCACCGCGAACCTGACGAGCACCACGGACGCGCTCTCTCGCTACCTGGCAAAGGCGAAGAGCAGCGACTGAAGGTTGCCGGCGGCGGGGTGACGCCGCGGCTGGTGCGCGGCAGCACCATGAAGCACAGTGAGTGGGTCGTCGGGGCCGGGGGGCCGCGACGACAGGAAGCTCCAATGGGAACTCGCGATGACGCGCCGGACGGGCCGCGTGTCGCGGCCTCGCTCGTCACGGGGCTGCGCCACCTGTTGATCGAGCATCGTGTGTGGGACCCCGCGCGAGCCGTGTTGCTCCGGCGGCACCCGGACGTGTTGAAATGGGTGGAGAATGATCTTGCCGTGGATCCGACCCGGGTCGACTGGGTCGTGGCTGCCCACTACGGCGACCTGATGGACGCGATCCTCGAGGTCGTCGGCGCCGATCGAACGTTCGCGCTGGGCCGTGAGCGCTTCGAGCGCACCGCGAAGGCCGGCGCGTTCGCGCCGGTGGTACGGAGCTGGGCGCGCTCGTTCGGTGACGACCCGCAGGAGTTTCTCCGCCTCGCGATCCATGCCTGGTCGGCGCAGACGAGAAACCTCGGGGTTCTCGAGTCCGTCGAGAGCCGCCTCGGGCGTGCGCGTTTCGTCCTGCGAGACGCAGGGCCGCCGATCCGCGACAGCGTGGGTTGGCGACGATTCATCTCGGGGTACGGCACCGGAATGCTCGACCTGATCCAGCGTGAGGGCTTTTGTGCGGTGGAGCTCGACGTGAGCGGCCACCACGTGGAGATCACGTTCGACTATCGAGAGCTCGGGACGCCAGCAGAGGACAGAGAATAAGGTACCCAGCCAGGGCTGGACTTTTCATGCCCGTTCCGTGCACCCTGTAGGAGTCCGTGCAGAGCGGTTTGCTCGTCGTGCCCGGCCCTACCCCCGAGGTGCTCGATGGTCGCCCGTCGATCCGCGCTGTTTGCCTGTGTGTGTCTGATCTCCTTCTGCGCCGCGACGGACGCGCGCGCGACTGTCGTTCAGGTCGACGGAACGATCGTGCCGGTCGCGACGGCGCCGGGAACCTGTAACGGCGACCTGCAGGTGTGTCTGAACATCGAGGAGGGCGTATCGCCCCCCGCAGCGACGGCGATCTACGCGATCCTCGACGCCTCGCAGACGCCGGAGATCTTTCAGCCGAGCACCGCAGGGACGGTCCGCTTCAAGGACATCGGCGAGGGCGCGGGATACGAGAACAGCTTCGGCTACTACAACGTCGGCGACGACCCGACGATCATCGCGAACCTGCACCCCATCATGGGCTGCGGCCACGCGCACGGAACCGAGGCTGCAAACGGCTTCATGCTCAACGCAGAGGTCGGCACCATCGCGACCGTCGACTTCAACATCGAGCGCACGAGCGGCCGGTGGCGCGGCGGCTTCATCGCGTTCTATCTGATCACTCCGCAGGGCCAGAGCTCGGGGACGAACTGCGGAGACTTCGGGACCGACTTCGGTCACGCGTACTTCACGCAGCGCGATCTGAACAACGACGGCGACTTCGTCCACCACCTCGTCTACCAGTCGCGCATCACCGCGAACCGCTTCTACTTCGGGTTCGAAGATCTGTTTCGCGGCGGCGACAACGACTACGAGGACATGGCGATGCAGGTCACGGGGCTCACGCCGCCGTGCGCGCCGTCCGCCGAGACGTGCAACGGGCGCGACGACGACTGCGACACGCGGATCGACGAGACGACCGTGGACTCGGGGCTCGCGTGCCTCTGCGACGGCAGCTCGATGACGTGCGAAGGGGGCGCGCGCCTGGGCGTATGCCGCAACGGAGCGACCGCTTGCGTGGCCGGAGGTCTCCTCTGCCGGCCAGGCTCTCCGAGCGCAGAGCTCTGCGACAGCCTCGACAACAACTGCAACGGCGTCGTCGACGACTCGCCCATCGATGTCGGCGCCGCGTGCGATGGCTCGGACGGCGATCTCTGCAACGAGGGATTCATCGTCTGCACGTCTGGCACCCGCACGTGCAGCGACACGACGCCGACGAACGTCGAGATCTGCAACGGCCTCGACGACAACTGCATGGGCGGTATCGACGAGGGGAACCCCGGCGGAGGCGTCCCGTGCGACGGTCCCGACGCGGACCTCTGCAACGAGGGCATCACGGCGTGCACGGCGGGCTCGCTCGCCTGTAGCGACGCGACGGCGAGCAACGCAGAGCTGTGCAACGGCGCGGACGACGACTGCGACACCCGCTTCGACGAGTCTCCGATCGACGTGGGCCTGAGCTGCGCGACCGGCGTGGGGACCTGCGCGCGGAGCGGAGCGACGGTCTGCATGAGCGGCGTCCCGGTGTGCAACGCCGTCGCGGGGGCGCCGGCCATGGAGCGCTGCAACGCGCTCGACGACGACTGCGACTCGTTCACCGATGAAGGCTTCATGCTCGGATCCGCGTGCTTGACGCCGGGCGTCTGCGGCGCGGGCGTGATCGAGTGCGCAGGCGCGTCGGCAACCCGCTGCTCGAGCGCCCCCGGCGGCTCGATGAGCGGCGCCATGATCGAGACGTGCAACACGCTCGACGACGACTGCGACGGGCTCGTGGACGAGGGGCTCACGGACCTGGGCGCGTGCGGGACCGACACGGGCGAGTGCGCGGGCGGCCGCCTGCGCTGCGTCGCGGGCGCGCCCGCGTGCTTCGGAGGCATCGGGCCCTCGCCCGAGATCTGCGACGCGCTCGACAACGACTGCGACGGCGTCGCGGACGAGCGTGGGGCGGGAGGGCTCACCGACGAAGGAAATACCTGCGGGGAAGACACCGGAGAGTGCGAGTTCGGCTCCGAGCTGTGCGTGAGCGGTGCGCTGGTCTGTCAGGGCGGGACGGGCCCTACGGCGGAGCTCTGCAACGCGCTCGACGACGACTGCAACGGAATCTCCGACGACAGCCCGACCGACGTGGGCGTGCGCTGTGGCACCACCGACGAGGGCGTCTGCGAGTACGGAGCGACCATCTGCGTGAGCGGAGCTCCCACCTGCAACGGCGCCACCGATCCGAACACCGAGGTCTGCAACGGGCTCGACGACGACTGCAACGGCTCGACGGACGATGACCCGATCGACGTCGGCCGCACGTGCGGCTCGGCGATGGGCACGTGCCTGCCGGGCACGAGCGTGTGCGTCGCCGGAATGATCGCGTGCACCGGCGGAACGGTCGGCGTCCCGGAGATCTGCAACGGGATCGACGACGACTGCGACAACGTGATCGACGACGACCCCACGGATGCGGGCGCGACCTGCGGCATCAGCGAGGGCGTCTGCGAGGAAGGCATGATCCGGTGCATCGCCGGCACGCTCCAGTGTTTCGGCGGGGTCCTTCCAGGGACGGAGGTCTGCAACGGCCTCGACGACGACTGCAACGGGATCATCGACGACGGTGAGCTCTGCCTCGGCGGCGTCTGTCGCGGCGGCGCCTGCAGCACGCCGTGCGACTCGATGCTCGAGTTCCCGTGCGCGCCAGGCTTCCTGTGTCGCGACGGCTACTGTCTCGAAGACGCGTGCAACGGCGTCAGCTGCGGTCCGCTCGCCGACGGTTCGCGGACGGTCTGCCAAGAGGGAAGCTGCGTTCCGATCTGCGACACCCTCCCCTGCCCGGCGCCCAACGCGTGCCGGCGGACCGACGGCGCGTGCGTCGGGAACAACTGCATCTTCATCCCGTACCTGTGCGCGGCCGACGAGGCGTGCGTCGAGGGCGCGTGCGTCGCCGACCCCTGCCACGGCGTGAGCTGCGGCGCGGCCGAATTCTGCCGCGAGGGCGACTGCGTCGGGAGCTGCGGCGACGTTCGCTGCGGCGGCACCGAGATCTGCCGCGGTGGCGCGTGCGTCCCGAGCGGCTGCGACACGGCGTGCATCGGCGGTCAGGTCTGTGACCCGTCGACGGGCAACTGCCGTCCGAACCCGTGCACCGGCATGGTCTGCGGGGCCGGGCAGGTGTGCGATCCGCGCGCGGGCGCGTGCATCGACGACCCGTGCCGTAACATCGCGTGCCCGACCGGCACGACCTGCAACCTCGGAGAGTGCGCCTCGCCACCCGCAGCGTTCGATGGCGGCGTCGTCGGGATGGACGCGGGGATGGACCCGCGACGCGACGTGCTCGCGACTGGCGGCGGCGGCCTTCTCTGCAGCGCGACGACAGGGCGCTCGAGCGGGGCCGGCACGTTCGGCCTCGCGATGCTCGCCGCGCTCTTGGTCCTGGTACGGAGGCGCGCGCGGACCGTCCGGAGAGGAGCCGGGCGTGCGTTCGGGATCGCCGTGCTCGCCTCCGCGGCGTGCGCGCTCGCATCGGGCTGCGAGGTCGCGCCGTACTGCATCGGCGGCTGCGGGGAGCATCTCGATGGGGGCTCGGTCGATGGGTCCGCCGATGCGCGCGCGGACGCGAGCGATGCCGCCGACGCGCGCGCGACGCCCGATGGCTGCGCCGTCGGCGCGCCCGAAGAGTGCAACGGGAACGACGACGACTGCGACACCAGGGTCGACGAGGACTTCGATCTCCAGACCGACCTTCGTCACTGCGGCACGTGCGATTCGTCGTGCGTCCGTACCGGCGCGGAGACGAGCTGTACGGCAGGTGCGTGCTCGTTCGTCCGCTGCTTCGACGGCTTCCACGACGGCAACGACGACACGACCGGACCGTTCTCGGACACGGACGGCTGCGAGTACCACTGCTTCGACTCGAACGGCGGCGTCGAGGCATGCGACACGATCGACAACGACTGCGACTCCCGCGTCGACGAGACGTTCGACCTCCAGGCCGACGAGGCGAACTGCGGTGAGTGTGGACGCATCTGCGCGTTCTTCCGTGTCACGACCTCGAGCTGCGAGATGGGCGTGTGCCGGTTCGATCCAGCGACCGACTGCACCGTCGGCTACATCGACGCCGACCACCTTCCGGAGACCGGCTGCGAGTTCGAGTGCACGCCGACGGGCGCGGAGGTGTGCGACGGGCTCGACAACGACTGTGACACGCGCGTCGACGAGGACTTCAACCTCGACACGAACGTCATGAACTGTGGACGCTGCGGGCGAACGTGCGCCTTTCCGCACGCGACTCCGAGCTGCACGGCGGCCACCTGCGGCTTCGACCCGATGACCGACTGTGCGCCGGGCTTCAGCGATCAGGACGGCGTGCAGCTCAACGGCTGCGAGTACCCGTGCGTGCCGACGACCGATCCGACCGAGGTCTGCGACGGTCTCGACAATGACTGCAACGGCGTCGTGGATGGCGCGACGACCGACTCGGGGATGGCCTGCAGCAACGCGCCCGGCGGCGTCGCCGTGGGCATCTGCACGGCGACCGGCACGATCCGCTGCGTCTCCCGGACCCTGTCGTGCATCGGCGCGCCCGAGCCGAGCATCGAGCGCTGCAACGGGATGGACGACGACTGCGACGGGATGACCGATGACGCACCGGTCGACGTGGGTCGGGTCTGCATGCCTCCCGTCGGCGTCTGCAGCGCGGGCTTCTCGGTGTGCAACGCCGGCGGAACGCTCGGGTGCGTGCGTGCCGTCGGGCCGACCGCGGAGCGCTGCAACGGGCTCGACGACGACTGCAACGGGATGATCGACGACTCACCAACCGACGCTTCGCTCGGGATGGCGTGCGGGAGCAGCACGGGGCGCTGCGTGGCGGGCGTCAACGCCTGCGTGGCGGGCGCGATCAGCTGCATGGGCGGCATCGGCGCGACGCTCGAGACGTGCAACGGGATCGACGACGACTGCGACGGTCCCACGGACGAGGACCCGGTCGACGACGGAGGCCCGTGCGGGAGCAGCATCGGTACGTGCGTGCCGGGAAGCCAGATCTGCGTGGGTGGCGCGCTCATGTGCTCGGGCGGTGTCTCGAGCGCGACGGAGACGTGTGACAACCGCGATCAGGACTGCGATGGGCGAACGGACGAGAGCCTCATGCAGGGCTGCTTCACGGGCCCTGGTACGGCGGGCGTCGGCATCTGCCGGACGGGCTCCCAGACCTGCAGCCTCGGAACGTTCAGCGCATGCGCGGGCCAGATCACGGCGGTCGCCGAGACCTGTGACAACCGCGACGAGGACTGCGATGGCGTCATCGACGACGGCGTGACGCGCAGCTGCTACACGCTGGGCGGCGCTGCGGGCGTGGGCATCTGTCGCTCGGGCACGCAGACGTGCGCCGCGGGGAGCTTCGGAGCGACCTGCTCCGGCCAGATCGGTCCTTCGACCGAGACCTGCAACAACACCGACGACGACTGCGACACGCGCACCGACGAAGCGCTGAGCGGCGGCGGACCTCTCCTCCAGGCTTGCTACACGGGAAGCGCGGTGACGCGCGGCGTGGGGACCTGTCGAGACGGGTCGCAGACCTGCACGTTCGGCGCGTTCGGGACCTGCACGGGTCAGATCCTTCCCGCGACCGAGTTCTGCGGAGACGGCCTGAACACCGACTGCGATGCAGCGGGGACCGACGCAGCCGAAGGTTGCCTCACGGCCGGGGCCGAGCTGCGGCTCGACGGGCCCGCATCGGGCGCAGGGACCGGCGACCAGTCCGCGCTCGGCGCCTACCACTCGTTCGACGTCCAGCTCGCCTCCGGCGGCGCGACGAACGGCCGCAACGTCTACGCCGTCTGGGCCGACCTCCGAAACGGCAACTCGGACATCTTCCTCGTGCGGTCCACCGACGGCGGCGCGACGTTCAGCGGGATCACCAACCTCAGCGCCTACACCACCGAGCGCGCGGTCGCGCCGCAAGTGGTCGTCGGCCGGAACGGGGCGAACGACGTGGTGCACGTGGTCTTCCAGGTCGTCGTCGGCGGGATTCGGCACGTGACCGTTCGGACGTCCGCAGACTCCGGGGCGACGTTCGCGGCAGCGATCCAGCTCGACACCTCGGCGGGCACCGACAACTTCAAGCACACCGTGGCGGCCAGCGCCGACGGCGCCCGCATCGTCGTCGCCTGGGAACAGCTCACGACGTCCACGCTCGCGAGGAACGTCTTCTCTCGTGTCAGCACGACCAGCGGTGCGAGCTGGTCGGCGGAGCGGCGCGTCTCGGTCAGCTCCGGCGGGTCAGCGGTCGCGGGCAAGCCGAGAGTCGCCGTGACCTCGAGCGGCCGCTTCGTGTTCGCCTGGCGCGAGATCCGGAGCCCGCGGCTCACGTTCGACGTGTTCGCCACCTATTCGGACGACGGAACGACCGCCATCCCCGGAGCTCGCGAGGTTCGGATCGACACGGACGCGAGCGACAACCGCGCCAGCGACGATCTCCGGATCGCCATGGACGGCACGCGCGTCTACCTCGTCTATCAGGACCTCTCGACGGTCACGAGCGGCGACAGCGACATCGTCTTCGCGAGGACGACCGACGATGGCGTGAGCTGGGGCTCGGTCCGAATCCTCGACGACTCGAGCGGTGAGGTCTCGACCAGCACGGACGCGCAGATCGTCGTGGACCCGCGCACGGCGAGCGCGACCGACGACCGTGTGTACGTGGTCTGGGTCGACACGCGCGAGGGCTCGCAGATCTACATGAGCCGATCCGATGACTCCGGCGCAACGTTCCCGACCCTCGCCCGCGCGACGCAGCGGACGGGACTCGCGCAGTCCGGCGTCATCTCCCAGCCGCGCATGACCCTCGCGGCGACCAACACGATCGTCATCGCGTACGCCCACGACCCGAGCGGTGGTGGCAACCGACGCGTCGTCGCCGCGCAGACACCGGACGCGGGGAGCACGTGGAACTACACGGACCTGTCCATCGACATGGGCACCGGCGACGCCGACATGCCGGCGATCACGCGCATGAGCAGCGCGGCGGCGCCGACGGAGGGCGCGGTCGTCGCCTGGATCGACTTCCGGACGAGCGCGTTCGTGAACGGGGACGTGTATCGGGTCCGTGTCGGTCGCTGAGCGGAGCCCTCGTCGTCCAGCGCACTCCGAGATAGGGTCCGGTCCCCGTGCTCCGTGACCTGATCGCGCTCTCGCGCCCCCGCGGCATGATCCTGGTCGCGATCCTTCCCATGGTCGGGTTTGCGTTCGGCTATTGGGATCAGGGCTGCGAAGCCCCCGGGTTCGACGCCGCTCCGGAGCTCCTCCTGCTCGCGCTGGTCTGGGCGGTTCCCCACGCGGGCACGATGTGGCTGAACGCAGCTCTCGACCGCGACGAAGAGGCGACGCTCTTCGGTCGATCTGTGGCGGTGCCTCCGGGCATCGAACGATGGGCCTACCTGACGCTCGTGCTCTCGCTCGGCTTCGCCTTCTGGCTGAACCTCGGGCTCGGTCTCTGCGTGCTCGGGTGCGCGGCGCTCTCGGTCCTCTACTCGCACCCGCGCACCGCGTGGAAAGGGCACGCCTTCCTCGGGCCGCTCACCAACGCGCTGGGGTACGGAGTCCTCTCCCCTCTCGGCGGCTTCCTTCTCACGGGATACTCGCCGACGATCCGCGGAGCTCTCGTGCTGCTGATCTCGGTCCCTTGGATGCTCACCGCGTACTTCGCTGCGCAGGCGTTCCAGCAGGGAGAGGATCGCGCGCGCGGCTATCGGACGCTGGTCGCGACGCACGGCCCACGCACGACGCTGCGCCTGACGCGGGCTCTGATGCTGACCGCGCTGGGGCTCACAGCCCTCATGTCGATCGTGGGCTTCTTCCCTCGGATCATGCTGGTGCCGCTCCCGCTCTTCTTCTTTCTCGATCGATTCCTCGTGCGATGGACCGCGCAGCCCGGTGGCGGTGACGCGCACTGGGCGGCGAAATTCTTCGTGCGGATGACCGCGTTGGTGCTGCTCGTGCTCGCGTTCGTGTCCGCGGACTACGAGATCACGAAGCGAACGAGATCGCTTCCGGGTGGTCTCGCGACGGAGAGCGGTCTGTTCGAGGTACGCGTCTGCGAAGACGAGTGGCCAGCTTTCCGCGATGAATCTCGATCGCGTTGATCGATCACGATCGATCGCGCTCAAGAAAAATTCGTCACGAAAGCGAAAGACGATTGACACAGATCTTCGTCTTCGTACTCTCGCGATAGATGGAAGAAAACGGCGCGAGCACGCGACCTCCACCAGTCCGTGCACTGCCTCCTTCCTCACCGGTGCTCTCGGTGACGGAGCTCCGCCTCTTCGTGAGCGCGTCGAGCCCCATCCGTGCCGCGGGTACGGGCGCCTCGTCAGGGGCATTCATCTTCGGACGGAGCGCTTCTCGCTCCGTCGCCGTGTTTCGTGTCGACGGCGTCTCGGGGTTGCGCGCAGCACGGCTGCGTACCGGTCCCTCGCCTTCGATGCGAACGCGCGGTTCTCTCGAGTCGTGATCGACGCGGATCGCAGTTTTTCGCGTTGAGACGACTCTTTCGTGATCCTCTCCGGATGCGTGGCGCATCTGGACGGCTCCATCGCGCCTGATGCGCGGCCAGCCGCGAAAACGTCTCGAAAGATCTCAGAAATGGCAATGGACGCGACGACGAAGAGAGATGGAGCGCGGCGCGCACTTCTCCCGAAGAACGAGCCAACGAAGAACGATTCGAAGGGCGAGTCGAAGCCGGAGCGGCTGAAGGCCGAGCGTCAGACCTCGAGCCCGGGGACGATCGTCTCGTCGGCCGCGATGCCGCCCGCGTCGCGTCGAAAAGTGCGCGTGCTCCCGCCGGCGGAGATCGCCGCCGCTGATCTCGCTGCGTCCGAAGCCGAAGGGTCGACGCCGACGCCACCGCCGGGAGTCGACGGGCGCGCGCTCGACGTGAGCCATCGCGGCGGTCGTGGCACCGACGTGCGCGGTCTGGACGCAACGCCGCGCATCGAGGCACGCACGACGGGCGCCAGCGGCAGCACCCGCACGGGGAAGCGATCGGGCGCGCGCACGACGAGCCTGCGATCGTTCCAGGGCGGGGCTAGCGCGCAGACGGAGCTCATGGTCGGCATCGCGTACGACTTCAAGGCGGACTTCGAGCGCGCCGCGAGGCGTGTCGATGGAGAGCTGCCGGAGGACGCGTTCGAGGAGTACGACTCCGAAGCGACGGTCGCGGCGCTCGAGGATGCGCTCGCGTCGAACGGCTACCAGAGCCGCCGGCTGGGCTCCGGCCGAGCGTTCCTCTCGCAGATCATGGCGGGCCCGGGCGACATCGTGTTCAACATCGCCGAGGGATTCGGGACGCGCTCGCGCGAGGCGCACGTCCCGAGCGCGCTCGAGATGCTGGGCGTGCCGTACACGCACTCCGATCCGCTGACGCTGGCCCTGACGCTCGACAAGGCGATGGCGAAGCGAGTGGCTGCCGCGGCTGGGGTTCCGACACCCCGCTTCGCCGTGGTGGAATACCTCGAGGACGCGCGCGGCCTCGACCTCAGCTATCCGCGGATCGCGAAGCCCCTCTTCGAGGGCTCGAGCATGGGCATCCGCAAGCACTCGCGAGTGACGAACAACGAGGACTTCATGGAGCTCATCGAGCAGCTCCTCCGGGACTACCGCGAGCCCGTGCTCGTGGAGGAGTTCGCGAGCGGGCCCGAGTTCACGGTCGGCATCCTCGGCAGCGGGGCGTCCGCCTCGGTCATCGGCGCGATGGAGATCGTCCCGCGCAACTGCTCGACGAGCGAGTTCGTCTATTCGCTCGAGGTGAAGCGGAACTACCTGGAGGAGGTCGCCTACCACGTGCCGCCAAAGCGACCGACCGAGCTGGTGCGAACCGTGGAGGCCGTGGCGCTCGCGGCGTACCGCGCGCTCGGCTGCCGCGACGTCGCGCGCGTCGATGTGCGGATCGGTGACGACGGGGAGCCGAAGTTCCTCGAGGTGAACCCGCTGCCGGGCCTGAACCCGGTGACGGGCGATCTGGTGATCCTCGCGCGAGGTAACGGTATCTCGTACCACGAGCTCATCGGCCGCATCGTCGAGGGCGCCCGCCTGCGCCAGTCGATCTAGCCCGCGCTTCGTGGCCCAGCCTTCGCCAGCGCTCTCGGTCGGGATCGTGTACGACGGCGCCGCCGTCGAAGAGCCGTACACGTTCGACGCTGGCGTCGATGAGACCCAGGCCGTGGAGTCGATCATCGACGTGGTGGTCGAGATCGAGCGCGCGCTGGCCGAGCGCGGTCATTCGTCCTTCCGCGTCGCGCTGCCGAACGACCCGTCCGGGATCCTCCGGATGATGGCCGGCGTCGACGCCGACGTGCTCTTCAACTTCGTCGAGAGCCTGCGCGGCAAGGCCGAGCTCGAAGGCGCCATCCGCGGCGTGATGGCGGTGCGAGGGATCCCGGTGACGGGCGCGTCGGTCGATGGACTGGTGAACTGCCTGCACAAGCCGCGAACGCGCGCGCTCTTGGTCGCAGCTGGCGTCCCGGTGGCGGCGGGCTGCGTCATCGAGACCGCGGGTGACGATGCCTCGGCACTCACGCATCCGGTGATCGTGAAGCCGGCGGCGCAGGACGCGAGCCACGGGATCGATCGTGCGAGCGTCTGCCACACGCCCGCGGAGACGAAAGCGCGCGCGATGAAGCTCATCGAGCGCGGCATCGGTCCAGCGCTCGTCGAGCAGTTCATCGACGGGCGCGAGTACAACGTCTCGATGCTCGAGACGATCGAGAACGGTGAGCGACGACTTCGAACGCTGCCCATCGCGGAGATCGACTTCTCCGCATTTCCGGACGGCGCGCCGCGAATCCTCACCTACGCAGCCAAGTGGGACGCGACGAGCCCGGAGTACCAGGGGTCGGTGTCCGTGCTCGCGTCGATCCCCGATGTGCTCCGGGATTCGCTGGAGCGGCACGCGCGCGCGGCGTTTCACGCGCTGGATCTCTCGGGCTACGGCCGAGTCGACTTCCGCGTGGACGGAGCCGGCAACGCGTTCGTCGTCGACGTGAACCCCAACCCGGACTTCTCGCGAGGCGCGGGCTTCCACCTCGCGGGAGAGCGCGCCGGGCTGACCTACGAAGACCTCGTCGAGCACGTCGCCCGCACGGCCCTCCCGTGAGCGAGGCCCGACTGCGCGCGCTCCGACGGACGGACCGCGGGCCCATCGAGTCGCTCGTCCGGCGCACCGAGCGCTTCCCCTCCGCGGAGGTGGATGTCGCCATGGAGCTCGTCGACCTCGGTCTCTCCGAAGACGCCCGGGGCTACCTCTTCGTCGTCGCCGAGCGGGACGAAGCTGTCGTCGGCTATGCGTGCTGGGGCATCGCTTCGATGAGCCTCGCCGTCTACGATCTGTATTGGATCGTCGTCTCCCCCGACGCGCAGGGCGGCGGGATCGGTCAGGCCCTCCTCCGTCACGCCGAGGCCGACGTGCGCGATCGCGACGGTCACTCGCTGCTCATCGAGACGGAGGGCTCCCCCGCGTATGCCGCGGCGCGGCGCTTCTACCTGGCGGCCGGCTATACGGAAGCCGGACGAGTGGCTGACTACTACGGTCCTTCGAAGGACAAGGTCGTTTACGTGAAGAGGCTCGACCGATGACGAAGACGAAGACGAAGGCAAAGCTGCCGCTCATCAGCAACCTCGAGACGGCGAGCTTCCGCTGCGTCTTCCCCACCTGCGGCGGACTGTGCTGTCGCGGCAGCCGGCCGCCGGTCGAGCCTGCCGAGCAGGCGCGTATCGCGCGAATCCTCCCGAAGGTCCTGCCTCACATGCGCCCCGAGGCCCAAGCGGCCGTCACGAAGCGAGGCTTCGTCACGAACCGTGTGAAGGCCGGTCGCAAGATGATCTCGATCTCGAACGAGTACTGCGTCTTCTACAACGAGGGCTGCGTGCTCCACAGGCTGGGCGGCGCCGAAGGCGACACGACGAAGTACAAGCCCTGGGTCTGCACGACGTTCCCGCTGGACCAGGGACGGGACGGCGAGTGGGAGGTCCGGCAGTGGGGTCGGAAGGGCGAGGTCTGGGATCTCTTCTGCCTGAACCCGAAAGAAGCGCCCGATGGCCGGCCCGCCGAGACGCTGGCGCTCGAGATCGGCTTCATCGCCGACCTCGACGGATCGAAGCAGCGCTGGCGCTTCAGGTGAGCGCGCCCGAGTGAGGCGCGAGCTCAGCTCGCCCACGCCTCGGCCACGATCCGCTCGCCCGAGCGGCGCGTGACGAACGCGATGGCCAGCAAGCTCGTCCCGAAGACGACCGCGTAGATCCCGAGGGCCATCACCAACACCATCGCGGTCACGCCAGGGACTGCCAAGGCGACGACGCCCAACGCGAAGGTCAGCGCTCCTGCCAACGCATAGAGCCAGGACGAACGGATCGCGTTACGCAGCTTCCAGCCGAACGTGATCTGAAGAGAGCCGGTCAGGATCGCTCGGACGCCGACCAGCAGGATGAGCGCGAGCAAACCGATCTCGGGCCAGAGCAGCACCACCAGACCGGTGACCAGACCGAAGACGCCGTCCAACGCGAGCAGCCACCGATGGGGATTGTGACCCCGACGCGCAGCGCCGACGAAGGCGAGCATCCCGTCTGAGAGGCAATAGACGCCGAACAGGATCGTCAGCCCGAGGAGCGTGACGCGTGGCCACGCGAGCGCGACGAGCCCGAACACCGCGCTGGCCAGCCCGCGCGATGCGAACGAAGCCCAGCTGGGCCCGATGATGGCTGTCATGCCTACCTCCGTGCGGACGTGCCGCGCGAGAAGTCACGTCGCAATCGATGTGCCACCGCGAACCGAACGCGCCCCGGCTCGCAGCGCGACGAGGGTCCCGCAGCCTCCGTTCGGCTCGAGGCGCGCCTGGCTCGACATCCTCACGCGAAGCCCAGCCTCGGCGAGCCGCGCGTAGATGGACTCGTAGCGAGATCGATCGACGCCGTGGAGCACGCTCGTAGGCACCGCGTTGTGGGCGTAGAGGTGCACGACCAGCCCGAGCGAGATGGCGCGCGCGGCGAACGCATCGAGCTCCCCATCGGTGTCGTTCGCGCCCGCGACGACGAGGTAGGCCAGGGCGATCTTCTTGCGTCGCTTGTTCGAGAGCGACGGCAGGTTCGCGGCGATCACGTCGAAGAGATCGGCGAGCGGCGGTCCGTGTGGGACGAGGCGCGCCCGCGTCTCTTCCGTCCCCGCGTGCACACTGATCGTGATGCCGTTGTGGTTGGGGCCCTCAGGGGGCGGGGCGAGCCAGGTCGCGAGGCGCGCGAGCGGCCCGCCCGAGGTCGTGATCGATGCCGGGGTCCTGCGCGCATGGCAGCGCCGTACGACCTCGAGGCATGCCTCGTGAGCGTGTAGCGGCTCACCGCTTCCAGACAGCGTGACGCGCTCGATCGGGTACCCGCGCGATTCGACGAGCTCCAGCGCCGCCATCATCTCGTCGGACGAGAGCGAGCGCGCGAGCCCGTTCGCCCCTGAGGCGCAGAAGGGGCAACGCACCCCACAACCGACCTGCGTGGAGAGGCAGACCGAGGTCCGACGATAGACGACGACCTCGACCTCCGCGCCGTCGGCGAGGCGCAACACGAGCCGCTCGTTCGCGCCGGGCTGTCCGGCGTGCCCGGCGACCTCGAGCTGCATCAGTACGTCGCCTCGCCCGCGTCCCACACGCGGACGAGATAGACGCGCGGCGAGCTACCGGACGCGGCGGAGATCTTCGCGATCGGCAGCGCCTGATCGACGTCGTTGATGCAGCCGGCAGCGGAGTACATGTCGCTCAGCATCGACGTCTCGAGATAGGTGCCGGACTGGTCACGCCATCCGGACGCCGACACCGCGAGCGCCGGCGCGAGGCGACGGCTGACGGTCGTGATCGTCGGTTCGACGCAGTCGTCGCTGAGGTCCTCGACGTTCAAGAGCCCGGGCGGAAGGCCTGACGTTTCCTTCGGGCCCGTTCCGAGCGCCGCGCTTGCAGCCTGACACGCCCGGCCCGACGGCACGGCGCACCAGAGATAGACGCCGGGGATCGGCGGCACGACGACGACCGGTGCCTCCTCCCGCGGGGCGGAAGTCTCGATCGCGAGCGCGCCCTGCTGGTTCTCCGAGCTCGGCAGCGCCTCCGCGCGAGGCGATGTGGGCGCTCTGATCACCGTCGCAGCGCCGCCACACGACGAGGCGAGAACGAGCAGCATGATCGAGGCGAGGCGCATCGACGAAGCGTAGCGCGCGTGGGCCGTGGAGCATCGAGTCACGATGCGTTCGACAACGTGGCGACCTGGATCGTTCCCGATCTCGAGCCGTGTGGGTAGCGTTCCCACACTTGCGGCTGGCCGATCGACGAGACGCCCGCGCTCGATCCGTCGAAACGGGTAGCCCGTGATCCGCGTATCCCGTACCGATGCTTCAGCGTGAGGACATGCGAGTGGACGACCTGAGCAGGACGCGCGACGTGGATCCGTCGGAGCTGGTCGGCGGCGGGACGGACCTCGCTGATCCGCCCGCTTTCGACCTGGATCGCCCAGCGCGCGGGACGATCCTCGAGGATCGATACGAGGTCGGGGACCTGCTCGGCCAGGGGGGCATGGGCTACGTGCTCGCGGCGAGGCACGTGATCCTCGGGACGCGGCTGGCGCTCAAGGTGCTGCGGCCCGAGCTCAGTCGCGATCCGGAGATGATCGAGCGGTTTCGACGAGAGGCCCGTGCGGCGAGCGCGATCGGTCATCCGAACATCGTCGAGGTGCGCGACTTCGGAACCCTGCCTTCGAGCGACGGCGTCACCCCGGGCGCGAGCTACTTCGTCATGGAGCATCTCGATGGGCAGAGCCTGGCGGACGCGATCGAGCAGGATGGGTCGCTCTCGATCGAGCGCGCCGTCGACGTGGTCTGCCAGATGGCCAACGCCCTCGAGGCAGCGCACGAGCACGGGATCGTGCACCGGGACGTGAAGCCGGAGAACGTGATCCTCACCGTTCGCAACGGGCGCTCCGATCACGTGAAGATCCTCGACTTCGGGATCGCGAAGCTCGACTCGGCCGCCGGGCTCTCGGGCGCGTTCCGCGTGTTGGGGACCCCTGCCTACATGTCGCCAGAGCAGGCGCAGAGCCGGCCGCTCGACGGTCGTTCGGACGTCTACTCGCTCGGGATCGTGCTCTACGAGCTCCTCACGGGGTCGCTCCCGTTCGAGGACGCCCGCGTGCTCGAGGTCATCAGGCTGCAGGTCGCCGGCGTGCCCCCGTCCGTGCTCGCGCTGCGGCCGGACGTGCCCGCCGTGGTTGCGGAGACCATCGCGCGCGCGCTGGAGAAAGATCCAGCGCAGCGCCCGGCGTCGATGCGAGCGATGGTGGACATGCTGGCGAGCGTGAGCGTCTCGAGGTCGACCGAGCTCCGTCGGCCGTCGATCGTCTCGGCAGTGCCCGTCGCCATCGCGGCCGGCGCCGAGCGAGCGGTCTCGCATGTAGCGCCGCCCGTTCACGCTCCGAATCCATCCCCGCGGCCCGTGGAGCCGAGCCCGCCGAAGCAGCATCGCGCTCGGAGTGGCGTTGCCGCTGTCCTCTGGCTGCTCGGGGCTGCGGCGGTGATCGCTCTCGGTGCGGTCACTGCGATCGGCATCGCGACTCGCCTTCGCGCGTCTGCGAACGCGCCAGCGCCGCCAGTGACCCGCGTCGTCGAGGTCTCCCCCCTCACGCCTCGCGTCGCGATCACGACGGCGCCGGCTGCGGCCGACGTCGAGGTAGCCGTGCCAGCAGCTCGAGAGGAGAGCCCGACCGTCGCGCCGCTGCATGGGGGCAGGACGCGGGTCCTTGCAGACGCCCCGAGCCCGTCGCCGCTCGCACGGCGCGCTCCGCCGGTGGTGACGAGCGCGCCGGTTTTGGTGGACACGCCCGACCCGCCCGTCGAGCCCACGCGGCCGACGGCGCAGGTGCTCGATCCCTGGCAGTGAGCCTACTCTTGCCGCATGGAGGACCGCAGCGCGCTCGAGCTCCTCGGAGATCAACTTCCCCATCTCGCGGAAGAGGAACGCCAGCGGCTCGAAGCAGAGGTCGCCGTTCGCTGGCACCACTATCCCTTCGGCAGCGGTCAAGGAGACGAGATCGCGCTGCGCGCGGGGCTCCGGCCGATGCTGCGTGAGCTGCTGCCCGTAGCGCGGATCGAGAGCGCGATCGCTCGCTACGCGCGCGTCGGCCTCGCGTGCGACGTCGCATCGATCGCGTACGGGCCTACGGCCGACGGCTGGCTCCGAGCGGCGCCACCGGCGGGCTCCGACGGGGCCCGCGCCGCGCTGTTCGTCGGTCGCGATCGCGGGGCGTTGCGTGACGCGACGGCCGCCGAGGTCAGCGGCACGGACGAAGCCAACGTCGCGCTCGGCCGCCTCCTCGGGTATCCCCGGTGCTGCGTGACGGCGTTCGTCGAGACGTCTCGTCAGCGCCGGACACCCGAGCTCCACGCGGCGGCTCTCGCCCGCACGACCGGGCGTGCGAGAGGCCGGCTGAACGTCCTCGACCTCGCGGTGTTCCACTTCCTGCCGTGGTCGCCGTGCTCCTTCGAGTGCCCGTCCTCGATGCGCTTCGCGGACGCGCTCGCGCGCGTCTTGGCGCGAGTGCATCCGACGTTCGTGGCCTCGATCGATCGAGCGCTCTCGCGCCCTCGCCTGATGCTCGCGCACGAGGTGCAGCTCTCGATCGACGGCGTCTGGGACGGGCGCGAGCTGCGGGTGACGCGGATCGATCCGACGGCCCGAGACCGACACCCGGATGCGCGGCTCGACCCGAACGCGAGCGACGTGGTGGCGCGTGCCCTCCACTGGCTCTCCGGCGCCACGACGATCTCGGTCACAGATGGGCGCTTGGTCGTCGACGGCGTGCCACCGGCGCTCGAGCTCCCGCCGCCGCTCCCAGTGCTGGTCCCCTTCGCGTGAAGGTCAGTCCTCACCGATGGGCAGCGCCGCGAGCGGCTTCTCGCTGCCGAGCCGCTTCACGCTCGAGAGATGATGGAGCAGGAGCGCCCGGTTGTCGGTCACGCTCAGCGACTGGAGCTCGAGCGCGCCGATCCGATCCTCGGGGGTGAAGGCCGGATTCTCGACGCGCTCCATCGAGAGCTTCTCGGGGCCGTAGGTCATGTGCTCGGCCTTCGTCTCGAGGATCGTGTAGTCGTCTCCGCGACGCAGCTCGAGGCGCACGCTCCCTGTGATCGACGGCGCGACCCAGCGCGTGAGGGCGTCCTTGAGCATCATCGACTCGGGATCGAACCACTTGCCCTCGTAGAGCAGGCGTCCGAGCCGCCGTCCGAGCGTGACGTACTGGTCCGTCGTGCTCTCGTTGTGGATCGCCGAGAGGAGGCGCTCGTAGCAGACGTGGAGAAGCGCCATGCCGGGCGCCTCGTAGATGCCGCGGCTCTTCGCGTCGATCACGCGGTTCTCGATCTGGTCGCTCATCCCGAGCCCGTGACGGCCCCCGATGCGGTTGCACTCGGCGAAGAGCGGATGCGGCGACGCGTACTCCTTGCCGTTGACGGAGACGGGGAGGCCCTGCGCGAACTCGATCGTGACCTCCTCCGGCGAGATCTCGACGTCCTTCTTCCAGTGCGCGACGCCCATGATCGGCTCGACGATGTTCATACCGACGTCGAGCCGCTCGAGGTCCTTCGCCTCGTGCGTCGCGCCGAGCACGTTCGAGTCGGTCGAGTAGGCCTTCTCGGTGCCCATCTTGTAGGGAAGGCCAACCTTCTCGAGGTACTCGCTCATCTCCTTGCGGCCGCCGAACGCGCTGACGAAGGCCTGATCCAGCCAGGGCTTGTAGATGCGGAGGTCCGGGTTCACGAGGATGCCGTAGCGATAGAAGCGCTGGATGTCGTTGCCCTTGTGCGTCGATCCGTCGCCGAAGACGTTCACGCCGTCTTCCTTCATCGCGCGCACGATCGCGGTCGACGTGACGGCGCGCCCGAGCGGCGTGGTGTTGAAGTACTTCTTGCCTCCGACGGCGAGATGGAACGCGCCGCACTGGATGGCGAGGAGGCCCTCCCGGACCATCGCCTCGCGACAGTCGATCAAGCGGGCGAGCTTGCTGCCGTGCTCCATCGCGATCGGCGGAATCTCGTTCACGTCCTTCTCGTCGGGCTGCGCGAGGTCGGCCGTGTACGAGTAGACGTCCATGCCCTGGCGCGACATCCACGCCACGGCGCACCGCGTGTCGAGGCCGCCCGAAAAGGCGAGCCCCATCTTCGTTCCCTTGTCGGGGAGTGCTCTGTAGATGCGCGACATGGCGGCGGGGATAACATGATTTCCGGGGCGATCGAGCGGCCTCGCGGAGGTAAGCTCGCGTCCTCTCACGGAGGCAACACATGGGAACGGCCTGGATCATCGATGGTGCGCGGACGGCGCGCGGGCGTGGACGCATCGGAAAGGGCGCGCTCTCGGGCGTGCACCCGCAGGAGCTGCTCGCCCAGACCTTGAACGAGGTCGTTTCGCGGACGAAGGTGGACAAGAGCGCCATCGAGGACGTGGTCGCGGGCTGTGTCAGCCAGGCGAAGGAACAGGGCGCCTGCATTGTGCGGAACGCGATCCTCGCGGCCGGCCTGCCGGACGATCTGACCGGGGTCACGATCAACCGGTTCTGCGGCTCGGGCCTCCAGGCGATCAACTTCGGCGCGATGGGCGTCGCGAGCGGTCACCAGGGCCTCGTGCTCGCCGGCGGCGTCGAGTCGATGTCCCGCGTGCCGATGGGCTCGGACGAAGCGGGCATCGATGGGCACAACGCTCACCTCCGGAAGAAGGTGTTCCAGGTCCCGCAGGGGATCAGCGCCGACCTCATCGCGACGATCGAGGGCTTCACGCGAGCCGACGTGGACGCGTTCGCGCTGGAGTCCCAGCGCCGCGCGGAGATCGCCCAGAAGGAGAACCGCTTCGCGCGTTCGATCTTCGGCGTCACGGATCCGGACACCGGGAAGGTGCTGCTCGAGATCGACGAGCACGCCCGGCACGGCACCACGATCGAGGCGCTGACGAAGCTCGATCCTGCGTTCGCGCAGATGGGCGCGATGCCCGTCGGTCCGAACGGAGAGACGTTCGACGAGCTCGCGCGGCGACGCTACCCGGAGGTTCTGGCGATCACACACGTGCACACGGCGGGAAACTCGAGCGGCATCGTGGACGGAGCGTGTGCGGT
Organism: Polyangiales bacterium; assembly: GCA_038252025.1. Classification (GTDB taxonomy): domain Bacteria; phylum Myxococcota_A; class Polyangia; order Polyangiales; family Sandaracinaceae; genus JBBSAT01. The sequence goes on from JBBSAT010000007.1 coordinate 40,943, forward strand.
GCTGCTCGCCAGCGACGACGCCGTGAAGTCTCGGTCGCTGAAGCCTCGCGCGAAGATCCGCTCGATGGCCACGGCGGGTGCCGAGCCGGTCATCATGCTGACGGCTCCGGCGGCCGCCTCGGCCCGGGCGCTGAAGGCGGCCGGCATGGAGGCCAAGGACATCGATCTCTGGGAGATCAACGAGGCGTTCGCCGTCGTGCCGCTCCAGACGATGCGCAAGCTCGCGATCGGGCGCGACATCGTCAACGTGAACGGGGGCGCGATCGCGCTCGGGCATCCGCTCGGCGCGACCGGAGCGATCCTGGTCCTCACCGCGCTCGACGAGCTCGAGCGACGCGGTCTCACGACGGCGCTCATCACCTTGTGCATCGGCGGCGGCATGGGGATCGCCACCGTCATCGAGCGCGTCTAGCCCCAGGGCCGTTCGAGAACCGCGGGGCTGTACGAGCTCTCGAGCGGAGAGCCGACGGCCTCCGCGTCGTCTCTTTTCGAGGACGAGCAGCGGTCCCGACCGCGCATTCTCCTGTACCCTCCTGCGGAGGGCGAAGACGCATCGATGCAGCCGAGCGAAGCCCAGATTCCCGAAGAAACGCAGCGCCTCGTGCGCATCGCGGTCGCCCTCGCGCGAATGCCCTACGCGATCCTCGCGGAGCTCGAGTCGGACCGCGTGAACGTGGTGCTCACCGTCGGCGTGACCGATGGGTCGATCATCTATCCGGCGGCTCGGAGGCTCCAAATGGATCGCGCGCGCGCGATCAGCCCGGTGATCCGATCCGTGATGCCGCCCGAGGTTGGGCTGTTCACGCCGGCGACGAAGCTCGGCTCGCTCATCACGCTTCCGATCATGCTCAATGGATCGCAGCGCGGGGTCCTGGTGCTGGCCGATCCCCTGCCGCGGCGTGATCTCGACGAGCTTCTTCCGGCGCTCGCCGACGTGGCGGCGCTACTCGGGCCGTTGCTCTCGTTTGGGCTTCCTCCGCCCGCGGCCGTGCCGAGCGATGGCGACAGACGACGCAGCCCGCTCGAGGGACGCGCCGGTCGCTCTCGCGACAGCGTCACCGGGCTTCCGCTCCGGAGCATCGCGGTCGCCGAGTGCGAGCGCATGCTCGAGCGCGCCGGCGTCCTGCACCTGAGGATCGCGGTGATCGTCGTCTCGCTCGATCGCTTTCGACGGATCAACGAGTCGCTCGGACCGATGGCGGGCGATGTGCTCCTGCGGCAGGTGGCGGAGCGCCTTCGCAACTCGGTGTCGGACGGCGACTTCGTCGCGCGTCGAAGCGGCGACGAGTTCATCATCGTCGTCGAAGATCTGCCCGCGACCAGCTCTCCGCTGCCGGTTGCGGATCGCATCCAGCAGTTCCTGCGCGAGCCCTTCCACATCCAGGGGCACGAGCTCTCCCTGACGGCGAGCGCAGGCATCGCCGTGTTTCCGGAGGATGCGGCAGATGCGACCCAGCTCCTTCGCTTTGCAGACATCGCGCTGACGCGGAGCAAGTCCCAGGGCACGGGTCGCATGACCGTGTTCACGCGCGCGATGCACGAGGAAGTACGGGATCGCGTCGAGCTCGAGAAGGATCTTCGCGTCGCGCTGCGCGAGGGGCAGCTCTCGCTGCACTATCAGTCGAAGTACCGGATCAAGAACGGCAAGGAGCACGTGGGCGCCGAAGCGCTCCTGCGCTGGGCCCATCCGACTCGCGGCAACATCAGCCCGGGCCGCTTCATCCCCGTGGCGGAGGAGACCGGGCTCATCGTGCCGATCGGCACGTGGGCGCTCACGGAGGTCTGTCAGCAGCAGCGGAAGTGGCGCGATCGTGGGCTCGACGCCGGTCGGGTCTCGGTCAACGTGAGCGCGCTTCAGTTCGCGCGGCCGGACTTCGTCGGAACCGTCACCCGAGCGATCCGTGGCGCGGGGATCGATCCGTCGATCATCGAGCTCGAGCTGACGGAATCGATCGTCATGAACGACGTCGACCACGTCGCAGCGCGTCTCGCCGAGCTGCGCAGGTTCGGCGTGCGCGTCTCGGTGGACGACTTCGGCACGGGCTACTCCTCGCTCGCCTACCTGTCGAAGCTGCCCCTCGACGTCCTGAAGATCGACCGTTCGTTCGTGCGCGACCTCGATGCCGAGGGGGTGCGTGGCGTGCAGTCGGGAGCAGTCGCCCACATGATCACGTACCTCGGGCACAGCCTGGGGCTCGACGTGATCGCCGAGGGCGTCGAGACCAACGGGCAGCTCGAGCGGCTCAAGGAGCTCGGCTGCGACGAGGTGCAGGGGTTCCTCTTCGCGAGGCCGGTCCCGGTGAGCGAGCTCGAGGCGCGGCTCGCTGCATCGGCGGCGTGATCCCCACACGAGCGCTCGCTGCGCCGACCGGAGCCTACGACTTCTTCTTCGGCTTCTTGATGCCGCTCTTGCCGCGCGCCGTGCTCGAGGTGGGAGAGCGCGGAGGGGCCTCGGCGGGATCGGCCCCATCCTCGGTCGAAGCCACTGGCTTCGTGGAGATGTCGACCGCAGGAGCAGGCGGGTCCGTGAACGACGTCAACCGGTAGACCGGAGTCGGCTTCGCGCGGTGATCGGCGCGTTGCTTGAAGTAGAAGAAGGCCGCGACGGGCACGATGCCCAGCGAGATGAGCTGCGACGTGGAGAAGCCCGCGAACGCGCCGCGCTCGGGGTCATCCCTCACGTACTCGATCCCGAAGCGCCAGAAGCCGTAGGCGATGGCGAGCGCGAGGAGCACCTGCCCGTAGAACTCCCGCCGCCGCCACACGACGACGGTCAGCGCGCAGAGCGTGAAGCCCGCGAGGGACTCGTAGATCTGCGTCGGGTGGCAGGGCATCGAGTAGTGCGAGTCGAACGGGTGATCGTAGACGCTGACGTGGTGGCTCCACGCAGGAGATCCTTCGTCGTTCGCCCAGTGCGGGAACGTTCCCCAGCCGCGCAGCCACTCGGGGGCGTCATCGCCGAAGGGGGCGCCGAAGTCGCAGCCGTAGAGATAGCAGCCGATGCGGGTGAGCCCGAGCCCGAGCGCGAGCGTCGGCGCCGTCACGTCGGCGAACCTGAGCAGCGGTATCCCCTTGGACCGGAAGTACGCGAGCGCTCCGAAGAAGCCGCCGAGGAAGCCGCCGTACGCGACGAGGCCGCCCGCCCGCAGGTTGAACCACGAGAAGATCGTGTTGAACTCGGATGGGTTCGTCGCGATGTAGAGGACGCGCGCGCCGACGATCGCGGAGACCGCGGCGGCGATGAAGCCGTTCGCGAGGACGTCCTGCTTCATCCCGTCGCGCTCGCCGAGCCACATCACGATGTACCAGGCGGAGATCATCGAGGTCCCGAGCATCACCCCGTAGGAGAAGATGGGCTGCGCGCCCCACGGGGTCGGAATCTCGAAGAGTATCGGGTGCATCGCGGCGCACTCTGTCGCCCCTTCCGAGATCGCGTCAAGGGCGCGATTGGCGGGGTCCGCTCGGTGACCCTCGGGAAGGGAGGTCGTGCGCGGACGTCGCCGTCAGCGACCGAGCACGGCGAGGCGCGAGAGCGTGGCGCTCGGGTCCGCTCTCTCGTGCTGCGGCTGGCGCAGAAACTCCTCGATCGCGTCGATGGAGGACAGCGCGCGATCGAGCGCCGCGTCCCCGCCGCGCTTGTAGGCGCCTAGCAACACCAGATCGCGCTTCTCCTCGTAGATCGCGAGATGAGCGCGCAGGCGCGCGGCCGCGGCGAGGTGCTCGGCCGTCGAGAGCTTCGATGCGAGGCGCGAGAGCGAGGCGAGGGGGTCGATCGCGGGGTAGCGTCCCCGGGTAGCGAGCGTGCGCGAGAGGACGACATGCCCGTCGAGGATGCCGCGTACCTCGTCGGCGACGGGCTCTTCGAGGTCGTTGCCTTCGACGAGCACCGTGTAGACGCCCGTGATCGACCCGTGGGGCGCGGTGCCTGCGCGCTCGAGGAGCTGCGGCAGGAGAGCGAACACGCTCGGCGGATACCCGCGCCTCGTCGGAGGCTCTCCGGCCGCGAGGCCGACCTCGCGCGCAGCCCGGGCGAAGCGCGTGATGCTGTCCACGAGGAGCAGGACGCGCGCGCCGCGATCGCGGAAGTGCTCTGCGATGGCGGTCGCGACGAACGCGCTCTTCATCCGGACGAGCGGGGGCGCATCGCTCGTCGCTGCCACGACGACGCCGCGCGCGCGCCCGGCGACGCCGAGCCCGTCCTCGAGGAATTCGACCACCTCACGACCGCGCTCGCCGACCAGACAGACGACGAACACGTCCGCGTCGGCTTGCCGCGCGATCTGCGCGAGCAGCGTGCTCTTCCCGACGCCGCTCCCGGCAAAGAGGCCGAGGCGCTGGCCCTCGCCGAAGGGGACGAGCGCGTCGAGCGCGCGGATCCCGAGCGGCATCGCCCGATCGATCCTCGGTCGCTCGAGCGGCCCGGGCGGCGCTCGGTTCACGTCGACGTCGACGCCGGAGAGCGGCGGCCCGAGATCGATCGGCTCACCGAGACCGTCGAGCACGCGACCGAGGAGCGCGTCGGAACATCGAACGGTGAGGCCGGTCGATCGCGCGATCACGCGGTCGTTCGGGCCGACGCCGACGGCGCTCCCGAGCGGCAGCAGCGTCGCCAGCTCGCCGTCGAAGCCGACGACCTCGGCCAGCACGTGAGCTCCGTTCGCCCGGACGATCTCGACGCAGGCTCCGATCCGCGCGTTGGGCAGAGTGGCGCGGATGGCGAGACCGACCGCAGCACGCACCGATCCCTCGGCCGAGATCGGATCGACGTCGCCCAGCGCCGCGGAGAAGCGTGAAAGGTCGAGCCCCATACGCGAGCGAGGATACCTCGCGGACCGCGCCGTGCTGAGATAGAAGCGGCCGCGTGGCAGAGACGAACGCCCCCACGCCCATCGCCGACGGGCTCGCGATCATCCGCTATCACATCGTGCTCATCGCGATGGCGGCGACGCTCGCGTTCGGGTGGCTCATGACGGACGAGCGACCGTGGGCTCTGGCCCTCATCGCGGGCCTCGACTGGTTTCTCATCAACCTCCTGAATCGCGTGACCGACCTCGACGAGGATCTCGCGAACGGGATCCAGGGGACCGAGCGCGTCGTTCGGCACAAGCGCGCCGTCACGGCGGCTAGCTTCGCGCTCCTGTTCGGCTCGTTCGCAACGCACCTCTGGTTCCCGGCGCTGACTCCGCTGCGCATCGCCGTGCAGACGATCGGGATGGCATACAACTACCGTCTCGTGCCGACCCCGCGCGGGATGGCGCGCCTCAAGGAGCTCTACTTCTTCAAGAACTTCGGCTCGGCGTGCATCTTCGTGCTGACTTGCTTCGGCTACCCACTGGCGAACGCCGGCTGGACGCCGACGATGTCCTGGCCGGGGGTGGCCGCGCTGATCGCGTTCTTCCTGCTCTTCGAGATCACGTTCGAGATCCTCTACGATCTGCGTGACCTACCGGGCGACGCGGCCGCGAACATCCCGACCTATCCCGTGGTGCACGGAGCGGCCGCGTCGCGGCGGATCATCGATGCGCTGCTCGTCGCATCGGGGGCCGTGCTCGTGATCGCCCTGGGCGCCGGTGCCCTCGGCGTCCGCGAAGGGCTGATGCTGGCGGCGCCCGTGGGTCAGCGCCTGCTCTACCCCGCGCGCGTCGCGCGAGGACTCACGAGCGCCGACTGCATCTTCCTGACGCACGTCGGCACCGCCGAGCTGCTCGTCTACCTCATCGGGACCGCCTGCTGGAGCGCGAGCGGTCTACCCGCGAACATCTACGTGCGCTGAACATCTACGTGCGCTGAACATCTACGTGCGCTGAACATCTACGTGCGCTGAACATCTACGTGCGCTGAAGGCCACGCCGGGGAAGCGCTACGGGCGCGCCGACTCGGCTGCTTCGCGTGCTTCCTGCGCTGCGATCTCGTGCTGCACCTGGATCGACATGTAGATGAGCACGACGGTGAAGACGAGGAACGGCAAGATGCCGAGGAGCGCCCCGAGCACGCTCGGCGAGAGCGCCGTGCGCATGTGCTGTTCGGTCGTCCCAGCGCCCAGGTGCGGCTGCTCCATCTGCGCGCCCACGCGCTGGCCGACATAGGCCAGACCCACCGTGAGAACCACGATACCCAGGACGATCAGGAGGATGACACCCATGGCAACTCCGCTATCGGCAACCGGCAACGGCCGGGCTTCGAGCGCGGACTCTACCCAGACGAGCGCGTCATAGGAAGAGGTCTTTCGCGCCGCGAAGAACGAGGGGGACGACGACGCTCGGCCGCCGCCCCGTTCCCCGGTCGGTCAGTGCGCCAGCGCGCGGCACTCGCGGACGTGCGCACCCTGGCCCTCTTCCACGCAGGAGCGATAGGCCGCGAGCGCACCGGCGCGATCGTTGAGTGAATCGCGGGCAGCCCCGAGCACCAGCCAGGCGAGCGAGTTCGTCGCGTCGACGCTGCTCGCTCGCTGCGCGTAGTCGCGCGCCTGCTCGAGATCGGCCCGATGGCCGCGATTGAGCAAGAGGAACGAGAGCTGCGCGAGGGCTTCGCTGCCCATCGGGTTCAGGCCGACCGCGTGCTCGTAGAGTGGAATCGCAGTCGAGGGCCGGCGGCGCGCCGATTCTGCCGCAGCGAGCGCGGTCTCGTAGGTCTCGCCGGCCAGCGCGGGCTCGGGAACGACCTCGGGGACGACCTCGGGAGCGACTTCGGGAACCACCTCGGGAGCGACCGCGACCTCAGGCGCCACGTCTACGCTCGGATCGACCTCGACCGCTACGCCCTCGGACGGGACCACGACCGGCTCCGCCACGGCCACCTCGGGAGCTGGCGGGGTGGGCTCGGCCGTGTGCGTCGCCGCAATGCGGGGCAGCTCGACGGGCCCGCCATGACCGAGCTCGACCGGCTGGGGAAGGACGTGCTGCTGGTAGTACCAGTACCCGCCGATCAGCCCTCCGGCGACGACCACGATGCCGATCGTCGCGAACATCCACTGTCGGCCCCCGGTCGGGAGGGTGTCGGGCAGCGGCGCGAGGTCGCTGAAGTCATCGGCCTCGGGCGCGGACGGTCGCTGGCTCGTACGGAAGAAGTCGTCGGTCACCGCGGCGTGCTCGCCGGTGCCGAGCGCACGGATCTCGCCGGACGTGGTCGTGCTCGTCTTCTTCTTTCGACGCTCGTCTCGCTTGCTCGCCGGTGCGCTCGCGGCCGCGGGGCTCGGCGCGGGACGGGAGGCCCTGGCGTCCTCGTCGATGATGACCTTGGGCAGCTCGCCCGGCAGGAGCCTCGGCGCCCCAGTCGTGTCCTCTTCCTTGCCATCCTGTCGCAACCGGGGGGACGTGTCGTCGGTCCGCGACTCTCCGCCGCGCGCCTCCGCAGCATCGACCCGGGCGCTCTGAACGTCGTCGTTGACCGCGACCTGCGTCGCCACGCCCGATCGCTTGGCCGGGAACTGGATCACGTTGCTCTGCGCGTCGTCCGCCTTCTTCGCCTCGACGGCAGCATCGACCTTCTCGGCGACCGGCGGCCGTTCGACCACGGCCGCCTGCTTTGCGGTCTCCTGGCCCACGTTCGCGCCGCGATTCTTCTTCTTGTTCTTCTTGGCCATGGCGTCCTCGACGTCTGCTTCTGCTTCCGCGTCCGAAGGGACGGCGCCTTCGCGCGTCCCAAGCTCCAAGCCCGCTTCTTCCAAGCCCGCTTCTTCCAAGCCCGCTTCTTCCAAGCCCGCGTCGTCCGTGCTCGCCCGCACGGCATCGAACCCTGGTCCGATCAGCGTGGTCTTCGCAAGCGATTTCGCGACGGCGTCTGCAGAGATCGTGCCCTCTTCCGCGATCGGGTCCGGGCTGGGCGGGGCCTCCGCGGAGATCGCGGCCTCCTCTGGCGGATCGAGCGAGACCGCTGGCGCAGCGAGCGGCTCATCCGCGGCGTCGGCGGCCGGCGGCGGCGAGGCACGTGCCGGCACAGTAGCAGCCGGGTCGTCAGAATTCGCACGATCGAGCTCGCTCGGGACGAGGGGCGGCGGCGGCAGCGTGCCCGCGGGGATCATCCCGCTCTCGAGCTCTTCGTGGTCGTCCCCACCGTCTGCCGAAGCAGGACCGGCGGGCCGGAGCGTCCGGGACCGCCCCGTCGGCTGCATGATGCCCTCGAAGAACAGCTTCGAGAGCGCGCCCAGCGTCGCGATGTCGTCGCCCTCGACGAGATCGATCACTTCTTCGAGCGCGCGCTGCCCGTCCACGTGGCGCAGGATCGAGTTGATCTCGTCCGGTAGCTCCGCGAGGCGAACGGCGAGCTCCTCCTCGTTGATCTCCATGACGCTGGAGAGCGGAGGGATCTGCTCGAGCAGACGGCCCCACTCGTCGAGCCGGCGCATGCCCTCCATGAGCAACGCCTGCGTGGGGACGTGGATCTGCTGCTCGCTCTTGATCGGACGAAAGTCGATCTCGAAGTCGCCCTCGCTGAAGAGGAGCACGCGATAGAGCGCGCGCTCGCCGTGCAACGTGCCGAGCTCGGCGTCGAGGATCTGCCCGTCGCGGAACGTCATGAGGCCGGTGCGGCTCCCCGAGTGCACTTCCAGCACGCCGGACTTGCGGCTGATCTCGATCGTCTGGAGCAGATCGACCAGGCCCATGTCGGCGAGCGAGCCGGTGAACCGCGTCTTGGAGATCGAGCTGCGCCGCGCGTACGAGTCGCGCTCGAACCGGGACAGCGTGATGTTGATCCGAGCGACGATCTCTTTGATGTAGATCGGCTTGGTGAGGTAGTCCTCGACGCCGAGCTGCAGGCCTTTGACCTTGCTCTCGACCGACGGATCGCTCGACAGAAACATGAAGGGGATCGAGGCCCAGTCGGGGTTTCGACGGAGGCTCTCGACGAGCGCGAATCCGTCGAGGCCGGGCAAGCGCGTGTCCGACACGATGAGGTCGGGCGTGCTCGATGCGATCATCGAGAGCGCGATCTGCCCATCCCCGGCGGTCGCGAGGTTGTACCCGGCCTTTCGAAGGCTCACCTCCAACACGCGCAAGCTGCGCGGGTCAGCGTCCACCAGCAGTAGGCTCTTCCGCGCCAAACAGGCTTCCCTTCCGAGACGATGATGCGCAGGCCCCCTGCGCGGCAGGAACGAAGTGTGCGGTGCGGGTCCTTCGAGCGTCAAGGTCGCGGGGATCTTGGTGCCCGTTCCCCCGCTCGTTCCGCCAGGCCGCCGTCGCCCTTGACCCCGGAGTCGGCCCGCCGGTATCGTCGGCACCGTTTTTCCCGAGGAAGATGCGATGACCCGGAACGCGCGCTCCATGCTCTCCCTGGCTGGCCTCCTCATGCTCACGCTGCCCCTGGCGGCGTGCGAGGAAGAGGGCGGACCGATGGCGATCTACGACATCGCTCCGCGAACGGGCGTGACGGCCGGAGAACAGGCCGTCCGCATCAGCGGCGCGAACTTCCGCCAGGACATCGGCTACACGGTCTACTTCGGCGCCGAGCGCGCCACGAGCGTGACCATCATGGACACGACGACGCTCCTGGTCGGTACGCCGCAGCACGACGTCGGCCAGGTCGACGTCGTCGTCGCAGCCGACGATGGCCCCGCGTTCCGAATCCACGACGCGTTCAACTTCAACGACCAGGGCGGCACGGTCGACGAGCACCAGGGCACCGGCCCAGGGGGCGCCGAGCGCTACTGATTTTTCGAGGTCTGGTACAGACCTCGCCCCGCCCGGCGGAGCCGGATCGGGTTCCCACTCCAACTCCGCCTCGGCGCTTCGCCCCCTGCGCTTCGCGTCCGTCGCGCGGCTCCGCTTCGGTCGCTGCGCTTCTCACGCGGTACGCGCCTCGAGTCGCGCGTAGGCCTCCTTCGACCGGATCAGCGATTTCCTGCTGGCGGCCGGAGATCGGTCCTCCGGCGCCCGCGCCTACCGTGCGCGGCCCGGCTCAGAGACGCAGGAGGAGCGTGCCCCAGTTGAGGCCCGCGCCGAGCGCGAGGAAGCAGAGCAGCTGTCCCGGCTCGAGGCGACCGTCGCGCGTCATCTCGTCGAGCAGGATGGGGATCGTGGCCGCCGACGTGTTGCCGTACTTGGCGATGTTGGACGGGACCTTTGCTTCAGGGACGCCGAGCGAGTGGCGGACGCTGGCGTTGATCCGGTCGTTGGCCTGGTGCGCGATGAACCAGTCGATCTGATCGAGCGTGACGCCGCCCTTCTCGCAGACCTCACGCACCGCCTTCGGCAGGAGCGTCACGGCGCTCTTGAAGAGCTCTTTCCCCCGCATGGTCGGGATGTGCGAGTCGGCCGCAGCCGTCCAGTAGTGGCGCCGCGTGAACATTCCGCCCGGGATCCAGATGAGATCCACCGCGTTCCCATCCGACCGGGTCACCGACGAGATGAGGCCATGCCCGTCGGTCTCGCTCTTCCGGAGCACGAGCGCGCCCGCGCCGTCCCCGAAGAGAACCGCGGTTCCGCGATGCTTGGTGGCGAACTCGTACTCCTCGGGCGAGGGCTTCCGATCGCCGTCGCCGAGCAGTGACTCCCAGTTCCACGGCATGAAGCCCGCGTGCGCTTCCGCGCCGATGAGGAGCACGGTCTTCGCCACGCCGGCTGCCACGAGACCATCGGCGACCTGCATTCCGAAGGGAATTGCGGCGCACTGCTGACGGATGTCGAGCGCTGGGATCCCGGCGATGCCGAGCTTCGCCCCGAGCAGCGCGCCCGATCCCGGAAACACGTGCTCCGGGGTCATCGTCGCGAAGACGATGTAGTCGACCTCGCGCTTGTCGATGCCGGCGGCCTCGAGAGCCTTCTCGGCGGCGATCTTCGCCATGTCGCTGACGCCCTCGCCCTCGGCGACGAAATGACGTTCCTCGATCCCGGAGCGCGGGCGGATCCACTCGTCGTTCGTGTCCATCACGCGCGACAGCTCGTCGTTCGTGATCGCGCGCCCTGGCACGTGGCGCCCGGTCCCTACGATCGTGATCCCCGGCATCAAGACGCTCCTTGGTGCGGGTGTGTAGCGCGTGGTCGGCGCGCGGCTACTCGCCGCGAGGAAACGGCGTCACGGCGCTTCGGTCTCGTCGAGCCAGACGACGATCGCGCGTCGGACAGTCGTCGGAGGTGGAGAGAACGTGAGCACCGCGAGATCGTCCGCAGCGCTGGCGGGGACGACGTACAGGATCGAGGTCGTCGACGTCGGGGGCAGCGGCGGGGTCGTCGTCGCCGTGACGACCGAGCGCGTCGTGACCCCGGAGCTCGCCGTGGGATCGTTCCCGAACAGCGTGTCGTCCCAGGCGCGCCGGAACGCGTCGACCTCGTCACGCGTCAGGCCGGCTTCTCGGAGCGAAGCGCCCAGCGACTCACCACCTTCGGCGATGGGCCCGCTCGGGGCGGGGATGACGATGCTCTGTCCGGGCACAGGGGGCGCAGCGATCGCGAGCCCGTCGGTGAAGCCCGGCGCTCCGTTGGCGCGGCGCACCCGCAGCACGTGGCCGGGGATGGGTGAGCTCCCCGTCGCCGTGAGCCTCAGGCCGCCGTCGGGGAGCTGCTGCGCGTGAAGCGGCAGCGGGGGCGCGCCCGAGATCTCGCCGCGATAGAAGAGATGGTTCCACGCTCGGGTGGGGCCATCACCTCCGGGCGGCTGAGGCCAGTAGAGGCAGCTCGAGTCCGTCGTCTCGACGCCCGCGAGGGTCGCCGCTTCGCAGCCGTCGGTCAGCGCGGGACACGGGTCCTCGGCGAGCGTCGGATAGTGACTGCCTGGGCACGCATCGCCCTGAATCACGACGCCATGCCACGCGACGAACGTCCCTGGCGCTCCTCCCATGCTCGGCCACGACTCGACGATGTGCCCGTGGGGCATGCGCGCCTCGACATCGACCACGAGCGCCCCTTCGCCATGGCGATGGAAGTAGAGCACCGGCTTCGTGACGACCATCACGCGCTCGGCGGCGTGCGGGCCGGAGAGCATCACGCGATCGTCCAGCGTGCCGCGGACGAGCCCCCACTCGTGAACCTCGTAGGTCGGCGCCGACGCCGTGGGCCCAGGAACGGCTGGTTCGACGAGCGGCGGGCTCGCGGGTCCCCCACACGAACAGCCCATCGCGAGCAGCGCACCGAGAGTCAGACGAGATTGCATGGTGCCTCGGAGGCAGCCGCGTCGTGATGGCTTGGACGGCATCGCGTTCACTCGGCCAGCCGCACCACGCTCACGCGCCGCGGGTCCCAGCCGCCTTCGTGCGTGGAGATGCGCACGCCCGCCCCGCGTCCGAAGAAGAACTCGTTCGTCTCGTCGTATTCGAGGAACGCCGGCGGGCTCTCGAACTCACAGCGCAGGAGCGGGAGCATCGACGGCTGCTCGCCCGCGCTCTCGATGGCTGGAAGCACGGCGTGATCGGCCAGCGCGCAGTGCATCGTCAGCGAGACGGCCGTCGGGGTCGTGCCGGCCGGAAGCGCGGCGACTCCTGGCCCTTGCCATCGCACCGACGCGTCCTCGGCGTGATCGAAGCGGATCTCGAGGCTCGTCGAGGATCGCGTCGCGTGCCCGGAGAGGACCCGCAGCGCGCGAGCCTGCGTCAGCGAGCTCGACCCGCCCGTGAAGCGGCTCGATGCGTCACCGAACGTGCGCTCGAAGCCCGACTCCACGCGCAGCGTCGCGACGCCCCGGGCATCGACGTCGAGCGCGAGGCCAATGCTCTCGCGGCTCGTGGCGAAGGACTGAGAGCACGAGTGCTCGCCGGATGCTTCGACGCGACCCGTGAGAGCGAGCCTTCCGCCGAGGCCATGCAACGCGGGCGACGTCGACTGCGCGTGCGCGGTGAGGCTCAGACCGAGCACGAGCAGCGCGAGCGAGCGAGGGGCCACGAGGACAGGATACCTCGCCTCGGAGGTCGACCTCCCCGGCCGTCCGAGCTCAAGGCGTTCGAACGATGTGGTCCGGATCCCCGAGGAACTCGAAGTGCATCGTGTCTTCGAGCGTGTCGTGGCCGAGCCAGTAGAAGCCGAAGCGCTCGAACTGGTTCACCCAGCACTCGGGCATCGCCATGCGCTCGAAGATCGAGTCGACCTCGACCCGACAGAGCGGCACCTCCGCCCAGTGCGCCACGCAGTGGCAGCACGTGTTCAGGTCCGGATCGATGTCGAGCGCGATCCCGAACACGTGATTGGAGACCTCGCCGTTGTGGTACGTGTTGCGATCGCGGATGCCGGAGAGCCGATGCGGCGTGTACGGATGCTCCGAGCAGTTCGCGAGCACGGCCTGCTCGGCACAGCGCACGGCCGGGATGATTCGCTCGTTCAGTCGGACGGGCAGCCCGAACACCCTCACGCCCCGCGCGTACGAGCTCGGGGGCCTCGGGTTCCACTCCGCCTCGCCGAACCCCGGAAAGCGGCCGTACTGCTCGGTGCGATAGCGAACCGCGTGCTCGTGCACGGCCCGACGCGCGCGGATCTCCTCGGCCGGCATCCGTGCTTTCGTGAGCCAGCTCCCGCGCACGAGAAAGTCCTGCGGTTGCTGCTCGTTGCACGCCACCGGGCCGGGCTCTGCCGCCGCCTCCTGGGCGCGCGTCTGGGGATGGAACGCGAGCACGAGACCGACGAGAAAGAAGGAAGACGCGACGCTCAGGACGGCGCTCGATGCGAGCCTCCGAGAGCCGGAAACGGAAGCTCGCCCCGTGGCGCCCGTGCGTTCAGTCGTCACTCCGGGACTCCGCGCCGCGCTCGATCTTCGGCGTGGCCCGCGACGGCGGCCATGCGCGCTCGGACCTCGGCGGGAACGCTCTCGGCGATGACCACGCGATATGCACCGTGCTCGTCGCGATGCATCACGATCTCGATCCCCTCGCGCGGCGACACGGTCGCGCGATCGCCGTAGGTCTCCACCCGCAGGTCTTCCCTACCCGCAGCGATCGCGCCGAACACGAACCCGGCGAGCCCCTCGTTCACGGGCCCCTGGCCGAGATCCTCGAAGCAGGCCTCGTAGCTCGCTCGGTCGCGTAGCTCGAAGCGACCCTGCGAGGAGAGCCGCTCGCGGATCTGCTCCTGGGTCGCATCCTCGAGGCCGTAGGCGCGGAGCATCGTCTCTACGGTGTGCTCCGGCGTCGAGAAGCGAGCGTCGATCGTCGTCGTCGCGCCGTCGCAGCCGAGGAGCGCGAGCGCGAGCGCGAGAGGGACGAACCGCATGGGATGCTGCTACCAGCGCCGCGATCACGTGTCCAGTTCGTCCGCGAGCATCGGGGCGGCCAGAATGCGCGCGACGCACATTGCATCGATCGGGGAACCATGGAGCACGGTGACTGGCGATCGAACTTCGAACGTGACGGCTTCGCCCTCTTTCGAGGCGCCGTACCCGAGGGACGGGTCGCCCTCGCGCGCAGAGCGATAGGCCTCTCGCTCGAGGCGAGCGCGAGCGCGGGTCGGGGTCCGTCGATGAGCGACGCGCACCACTGCCCGGAGCTCGCGCGCGACCCGGCCCTGCTCGGGCTGCTCCAGCCGGTGCGCGCGAACGTGGACGTGGTGTTCGGAGAGCGAACGCACGGCGGCGGCGCCTACGCCACGATCCGTCGCGCGGCGCTCGCGGCCATCGGGCGAATCCGAGGAGAGCGCGCTCAGATCGCGCTGCGGTTTCCGGACGGCGCGCCGAGCGGGGACCCGCGCTTCGGGCTCCATCTGGACGGCTATCCGACGCGGACGAACGGCCTACCGAAGCGAAGGCTGTTTCGGTCGACGGTGCTCGTGGGCGTCTATCTCACCGACGTGCTCGGCCCGGATCGAGGGAACTTCGTGGTCTGGCCCGGCTCCCACCGCCGCTATGCACGCTTCTTCCGTGACCTCGACGCCCCGCGCTTCCTGGCGGAGCACGGCGCGGAGGCGCTCCTCGAGAGGATCCGTGCGTTCGACGCTGGTGACCCAGTCCAGCTCGAAGTACGGGCTGGAGACGCGGTGATCGCGCACCACCTGCTCGGCCACGGAACGGCCGACAACCTGTCCACGCAGACGCGCGAAGCCGTGTACTTCCGTATGGTCCACCCCGAGGACCGGGTCTCCGACCCGGCACCGCTCCTCGACGAGAAGCGCTTCTTCGGGGGCATCGCGTGGGAGCGCGAGCGCGGTTGACCCACCTGATGTGGTGCTTAGTTTCCGCGCTGTACGACGACGCTGCCACGAGAACCCCACGACCTACGAGCTGGCTCCACCAGCTCCCGTCTCGATCAACAGAGCGTCGTCGCCGGAGAACCCAACACATGCGTCTCGACCGCCTGACCACCAAGACCCGCGAAGGTCTCGCTGCCGCGCAACAGCTCGCGAACGAGCTCGGCAGCCCGGAGCTCCAGCCCGAGCACGTCGTCCTCGCACTGCTGGCTCAGGAAGGCGGCGTTGCGGTGCCGATCCTCCAGAAGGCGGGCGGCGACGCGAAGGCCCTCGGCGACGCCGTTCGCGCGCGGGTCCAGGGAATGCCCAAGGTGAAGGGCGGCGCGGAGTCCGCGCTCTCGCGGCGAACGCGGCAGGTGCTGACCGACGCGTGGACCGAGACCGAGACGATGAAGGACGAGTTCACCTCGGCCGAGCACGTGCTGCTCGCGATCGCGAAGCAGAAGGATGACGAGCTCACGAAGCTCTTTGCCCAGCGCGGCCTGACCCGCGACTCGATCCTCGCGGCGCTCCAGGAAGTGCGCGGCTCGCAGCGCATCACCGATACGGAGCCCGAGGCGAAGTTCCAGGCTCTCGAGAAGTACACGCGCGATCTCACGGCGATGGCTCGGAAGGGAAAGATCGACCCAGTCATCGGTCGCGACGAGGAGATCCGGCGCGTGATGCAGGTGCTCGCCCGCCGCACGAAGAACAACCCGGTGCTCATCGGCGAGCCAGGCGTGGGCAAGACGGCGATCGTCGAAGGGATCGCGCAGCGCATCGTCCAGGGGGACGTGCCCGAGTCGCTGAAGGACAAGCGGCTCTTGTCGCTGGACCTCGGCGCGCTCGTCGCGGGGACGAAGTTCAGGGGTGAGTTCGAAGACCGGCTCAAGGCGGTGATCAAGGAGATCGAGTCGGCCGAAGGCACCGTGATCCTCTTCATCGACGAGCTGCACACCATCATGGGCGCGGGCGCAGGCGAAGGCGCGATGGACGCGAGCAACATGCTCAAGCCGGCCTTGGCGCGGGACGAGCTGCGCTGCATCGGCGCGACGACGCTGGCCGAGTACCGCAAGCACATCGAGAAAGACGCCGCGTTCGCGCGCCGCTTCCAGCCGACCTACGTGGGACAGCCGAGCGTGCTCGACACCATCGCGATCCTTCGTGGGCTGAAAGAGCGCTACGAGGTCCACCACGGCATCCGCATCCAGGACGCGGCCATCGTCGCCGCGGCCACGCTCTCCGATCGCTACATCACGGAGCGCTTCCTGCCCGACAAGGCGATCGACCTCGTCGACGAGGCTGCTTCGCGGCTGAAGATGGAGATCGAGTCGATGCCAGCGGCGATCGATCAGGTCGAGCGAAAGCTCGTCCAGCTCGAGGTCGAGAAGCAGGCGCTCAAGAAGGAGCGCGACGCCGCCAGCGAGAAGCGTCTTCGCGAGCTCGAGCGCGATCTCGACGAGCTCAAGGAGAAGCGCACCGGAATGCGCGCGCAGTGGCTGCGTGAGAAGGAGCTCATCGCCGAGATCCGCGAGGCGAAGGCGAACATCGAGCACCTTCGGCAGGATCTCGAGCGCGCGATGCGAACGCGCGACTACGACAGCGTCGGCCGCATCCAGAACGGCGAGATCCCCGCCGCCGAGGCCGCCGTGAACAAAGCCCAGGACAAGCTCGCAGCTGCGCAGGTGAACGGCGGCTTCCTCAACGAGGAGGTCACGGAAGAAGACATCGCAGCGGTCGTCTCGAAGTGGACCGGCGTCCCGGTGAGCAAGATGCTCGAGAGCGAGCGCGACAAGCTCGTCCACATGGAGAAGAACCTCGAGAATCGTGTCGTCGGGCAGCACGAGGCGCTCGTCGCGGTCTCGAACGCGGTGCGTCGCTCGCGCGCTGGGCTCGGCGACCCTCACCGGCCGATCGGGAGCTTCCTGTTCCTCGGACCGACGGGCGTCGGCAAGACCGAGCTCGCCCGCGCTCTCGCCGAGTTCCTGTTCGACGACGAGCGCGCGATGATCCGTCTCGACATGAGCGAGTACATGGAGAAGCACTCCGTGTCGCGGCTCATCGGCGCGCCGCCGGGCTACGTCGGCTACGAGGAGGGCGGCCAGCTCACCGAGCCCGTACGACGGCGCCCCTATGCGGTGATCCTCTTCGACGAGATCGAGAAGGCGCACCCGGACGTCTGGAACACGCTGCTGCAGGTCATGGACGATGGACGTCTCACCGATGGCCAGGGTCGGACGGTCGACTTCAAGAACGCAGTGCTCGTGCTCACGAGCAACATCGGATCGCGGCACATGCTCGAGGACGCGGCCCCCGACGTGATCAAGCGCGAGGTCATGGCGGACGTACGCAGCGCCTTCCGTCCGGAGTTCCTGAACCGCCTCGACGAGGTCGTGGTCTTCCAGAAGCTCGCTCCGAGCGACCTGCGCAGGGTCGTCGATCTGCAGATGAACCGCTTCGCGCAGCGCCTCAACGCACGCGGGATCGGGCTCGAGATCAGCGACACGGCGAAGGACTGGCTCGGCGAGGTCGGCTACGACCCTACGTTCGGTGCGCGGCCCCTGAAGCGGGCCATCCAGAGGCACCTCGAGAATCGCCTCGCCGAGGACCTGCTCGCGGGTCGCTACGGCGCCGGCGACACCATCGTGGTCGACCGTGTGGCGGACGGTCAGCTTTCCTTCCGGAAGCGAACCAGCGACGGCGAGGCCGTGAGCGCGCCGCGCGCGCAGGCCTGAACACTACGAGAGTGCTCGCGGAGCCGCCCGTGGACGGGAGGGCTCGCGTCGAGCGCGGACGAGAGCGGGCGGCAGAGCGAGCCGATTGATCATCACGGCGCGCCGAGCTCGCCGCCGATCTCCAGGTAGTGATCCATCGATGCGGTAGCGCGCGCCGGGTGCACCTCGTAGTCGATGCGCGCGAGGAGGTACCAGGCGTCGCGGCACTGATCGAGGATCTCGTGGTTTCCGGCGAGGAGCGCGTCGAGGCCCGCGCGGGCTCCATGATCGGCGCCGAGCGCGTGGCGCCCGTACATCTCGAGAATGCCGAGCCGCACGCGCGTGTCCGGTGCCAGCGACGGCCCGTAGCTAGTCGTCACGCGAAGCACGGCCTCGACGAACGCAGCGTCCTGACCCCAGAGCGCGTCGAGCTCGCTCGCGAAAGGCAGGATCGCGTCGACCGCGAGCAGGTCGTGCATCCGATCGGGGAGGTGCGGGTCGTCGCCTTCCGCGAGCAACAGCGAGACGACGCGGCTGGCGCGGATGGCTGCGGGAGACGTCGGGTCGAGCTCGGTCGCGCGAAGGCGCATCGTGCTCGCGGCGGCCGTGAGGCCGCGCGCCGCGTAGCTGACGGCCAGGTGAGCGAGGAGGCTCGCGTCCGCGGGGGCCTCGAAGAAGCGACACGCGACGGGCGGCATGAACGTGCACGCGTGCCCGTAGCGCCAACCGTCCGCGTAGAAGGGATCGATGAAGCCGTTGTCGTAGTCGGACTGGAACTCCGAGACGGAGTCCTCCCACACCGACCAGATCCCCTCCTCGGAGTTCGGAACGTCCGGCCACGGCGGGCGGCGCGGCAGATCGCTGGGCGCGAGTGGATGCGCAGTGTCGTAGACGGGACCCGCGCTCGCGAAGGCCAGCATCTCCTCGGAGCTCGCGAAGATGAGCTGCGCCGCGAGATCGGTCGGGCGATCGACCTCTCCGCGGTGAAGCCAGAGCCGGGTGATCGGGGAGGCGAAGAGCGTCTCGGCCCGCGCGAGGTCGAGCGCGATCGGATCCGACGAGCCGACGAGCACACCGTCGGACGAGAGGGACGAGCCGGTGAACAGCACCGCGAACGGGAACGCGCGCGCGAACGTCCGCAAGAGCGCCGCGAAGATCCAGGGCCGGATCTCGTACATCTGGAGGTGCATCACCACGACGCCGCCGGGCGCGAGGTGATCGCGCAGCTCGGCGAGGCGCTCCGTCGTGAAGAGCCGATGCGGCTCGGCCATCACGGTGAGCGAGGGCGTATAGACGATGGCGTCGTAGCGCGCATCGGCGACCGCGGGCTCGGCCGCGCTGGCGATCACGGTGAGCGCCGGGGCGTGCGGCTCGCCATCCTCGAAGTGAAGGTGGTTGTGCTCGGCCATGTAGGCCGCGGCGCGCCGGACGGCGGGCTCGCGCTCGAAGACGTCGACGTGGGCGACGCGCGCATCGAGGAACATGCCGGTCTCCACGCCGGTGCCGATCCCGAGCACCGCGATGCGCGCGTCGGCGAGGGGCGTACGTGAGAGCGCGAGCGCGGAGAGTGCGACGGTCACGTTCGTGGTCACGTCATCGCCGCTCGAGCCGTAGACACGACCACCCCAGGCGATCGCGATATGACCGTCCCAGCGCTGGACGTCGATCGCGCCCGGTGTGTACTCGGGAAGAAACGCGCTCGAGAGCTGCGCCGCCTCGCCGCCGCTCGTCCCGACCGCGGCAGGCGTCGCTGCGCCCGTGCACGCGACGAGGAAAACAGCACAGAGCGCGGACCGCATCGAACCATGCCTACGACGAAAGCAGCGCTCCGCACAAGCCGGCTGGAGGCCGCCGCAGACTCTTGCGTTCACAAGGATTTGGAGCGAGTGTCCTCGACATGCTCGATCGACGCTGGGCGCGAAGGCTCGTCTCTTTCCTCTCCGTGATGGCGCTCCTCGGTTGCGAGAGCCCTCCGGCGGTGGCGGCACCCGACGCAGCGGTCCTGGACGACGCCGCGGCGGCCGACGACGCCCGCGTGCTGCGAGACGGAGGTCAGGACGGCGGGCCGGTCGACGCTGGCCCGGTCCGCCAAGACCCGACGTTGCCGCTCGCCACGGGCACCTGCCCCGACTTCCATACGACGGGCATGGTGAGCGTCGCTCCTTCGGGTGTCGGCGCGCGGAACGCACTGATCTGGGTCAGCGACGCGGCCGGAGCGATGGACGGACCGCTCGTCTTCTTCTGGCACGGAGCCGGGGGCTCGCCAAGCGAGGCGCCGTACGCGCTCGGGATGCCGACCATCGACGCGATCCTCGCGCTCGGCGGCGTGGTCATCGCCCCCTTCAGCGATCCAGGCGCGGGCTCGTTCTCCTGGTACCTCGCGGCGGGCAGCATGGAGATCGACATCCTCGTCGCGGACGAGCTGGTGGCGTGCGCGAACGAGTCCATCGGGATCGACGCGCACCGCGTCCATTCGATCGGCTTCAGCGCAGGGGCGCTCCACACCGCGCAGATGAGCTTCCGGCGCGCGAGCTACCTGGCCAGCGTGGTGACGTACAGCGGCGGGCTCATCTCGACGCGCGCGCCGATTACCGATGCGCCCGACGCCCGCTTCGCGGCGATGGTCCTCTTCGGCGGTCCGGACGACGCCGTCGTGATCAACTTCTCGACGGCCAGCCACAACTACACGCGAGCGCTCGCGTCGGAGGGCTACTTCGGGTTCCTCTGTGACCACGGCATGGGGCACACGGTGCCCTCCGCGGCGCGGGCGAGCGCCTGGACGTTCCTCACCGATCACCCCTACGGCGCGCGTCCCGAGCCGTACGCAGATGCGCTCCCTGCGGGCTTCTACGCGGCGTGCTCGCTGACGACGCCGTAGGGCCTTCGAAACGAGCGGCTCAGAGGTCGAGCTCGAACGAGGGGCCGAGCGACACGACGAGCCCGACCGGCTCGGGCACGTAGTACGTCGAGGGCGGCGAGCTGCGCTGCCAGCCCTCGGTGCGGAACGGGACGACGAGCGCCGCGGACAGGACGAGCGCGAGCGGACCCACGAGCTGGACGCCCGCGCGCGCGCTGACGTCGAGCCCCACGGTGAAGCGCTCTCGCTCGATCGGGTCTTCGCCGGCGCTCTCTCCCACGACGAGCACCGCGCCCACGTCCCCCCCGCCGCATGCTCTGAACGAGAAGCGGTCGTCCCGCAGCGCGAGGGGGCAGATCGTGACGCCGGCCCAGAACGTGAGCTGGTCGATGAACGCGCCGCTCGCGAGATCCGCGCGTGACCACGGAGCGATGGCCCCATGGATGCCGATCGGAACGAAGCCAGGCGGCGTAAGGAAGATCGACGCATGCCCGCCGACCGTGACGAACGGCGAGAGGCCGACGACGAGCGCCGCCGTGAGATCGACGTCGAGCCGCCACGGCGGGGCCGGCACGAGCACGGGAACCTCCACGCGCTCGATGACGACCCGCGTCTCGATCTCGTGCTCGGGCTCCTCCGGCTCTTGCGTCGACGTGGGTACGGCGTCCGGATCGACGAGGACGGCGAGCACGATCGAGAGGGGATCGAGGAGCGCTTCGCACGCACCGTCCGCGTCGACCACGCGCTCGCCGAGGGCAGCGCCGGTGGAGTCGGCGAGCGAGAGCGTGGCGCGGAAGCCTCCCTCCGCGCGCGGCTCGACACGTCCCTCGATCACGAGATCTGCGCTGGACGCGGAGACGAACACGGTGTGCCCGAGGATCGCCTCGGCTGCCTGGGCGACGGCCTGCGTGCCGGGACAACCTTCCGCGCCGGGCAGCCGGACCCAGCTGAGCGCGGCGGTGCGCGGCTCGGGGAACGGGGCGTCGACCTCCTTCGCGTCCGCTCGCGCGCTCGCCGCGAGGGCGAGGACGATGACGAGCGCGATCGGGGCGGAGAGGCGCATCGCGTCGAGTGTTATCGCGAGCACGTCCTTCGAGCTATCGTCCGCGTGTGCCGCTCTGGCTGTTCGAGCTCGCGTGCGTCCCCGTGCTGGCGATGGCCATCGCGCTCTCGGCGCGGCGCGCGGGCGCCCTCGCCTTCGCGATCGACTATGCGCTGCTCGCCGTCGCAGGCTTCCTGGGCGAGGAGAGCTGCATCCACCTCTACGAGCACTACCACTACGCGAGCGGTTGGCATGCGCGGATCGACGCCGTCCCGCTGCTCGTGCCGCTCATCTGGCCGCTGGTCATCCTCTCGGCGAGAGAGGTGCGGACGGCGCTGTTTCCGAAGCTGGATCCCCTGCGCGCTGCCCTCGTCGTGTTCGGGCTCGTGGCGCTCGATGCGTCGATGGTCGAGGTCGTCGCCGTGCGCGCCGGGCTCTGGCGCTGGGCGGAGGCGGGGCACCTCGGCGTTCCGATCCTCGGCATCCTCGGCTGGGGCTTCTTCGCGGGCGCGGCGGATCTCGCGATGGCGAGATGGAGCGGGTGGCGTCGGATCTTCGTCGTGCCGTTCGCCCTGGGGATCGCGCACGCGCTGATCGTGATCTCCTGGTGGGCCTGCTTCCGCTGGACGCTGCGGGGTGAGCTCGGCGCGACGTCGTTCATCGTGCTCCTGGGCCTCTCGCTCCTCGCGGCGTCGAGGGCGCTGGAGCTCAGGCGGGACGGGCTCACGATCCCGTTCGCCGTCGCGGTCCCGCGCGTCGTCGCCGCTTCGCTGTTCTTCGCGTTGCTGGTCTCGACCGCGCCGCTCGACTTCGCCCTCTGGATGCACGTCCTCGCGATCGGCGTGCCCTACGCGCTCGCATCGGCGCTGCCTGGGCGATCGGAGCTTCTCTCGGCGGCGCCGGCGGGCGATGCTCCCTGACCCACCGTGACCACCAGAGACGAGAGCGGGCTGGACGAGGCTGACGAGCCGAGCGAGCCGGACGACGCCGTCGACCCCTACGTCGTGCGAGGGATGAACCTGCGGGCCGAGCGCGCGGGGTTCTCACGCGCCGGCCGTCGCAACGTCCGCGCGTTCGCCGAGGCGCTCTTCTCGAGCGATGGCGACGCGCCGCCGAAGGAGCGGATGGACTGGTTCGAGACGGACGTCGACGACTTCATCGGCCACGCGGCCACGCGGACGCGCCTGCTCTTCGCGGCCTGCCTCTTCACCGCCACCTGGATCGCGCCGCTCCTCGTGGGGCGCCCATTCACCCGGCTCGGCTCGCTCTCGATCACCGCGCGCATCGAAGCGCTCGAGGCGATGGAGCGAGCGCCGATCGTGTCGCTGGCGCTCTTCGCGCTGAAGGCGGTCACGAGCTTCGTCTACTACGAGCATCCGGACGCGGCGCGAGAGATCGGCTGGGATCAGGCTTGCCTCGGGACGGAGCACCTGACCGCAAAGCGCCGGCTCGACGTGATCGGCTCGGCGCCGGTGAGCGAGCCATGAGCGGCGAGATCCAGTCCGGAAGGCAGCACCGTGGCCCGCTGAAGCTCGACTGCGACGTCGTCATCGTGGGCTCTGGCGCGGGTGGCGCGACCGTCGCGACCGAGCTCGCGCTGGCGGGCAAGCGCGTCGTCGTGCTCGAGGAAGGGAAGAACGTCCCGGCCGACGTTCACGGCGCGATGCGGCAGAGCCAGTCGCTCCGCAACGTCTGGCGCGAGAACGGGATGACCGTGGCGTTCGGCCTGGGCGGCGCACCGACCGTCAACGTCACGATGGGTCGGGTCATCGGCGGCTCCTCCGTCCTCACGGGCGGCGTCTGCTTCCGCGTCAGCGACCACGTGCTCGATCTCTGGTCGAAGGAGATGGGGCTCTCCGGGCTCACGCCGAAGGTCCTCGACACCTACTACTCGCACGTCGAGAAGGCGCTCCACGTCGAGGAGGTGCCGATCGAGATGCGCTCGCGCTCGACGTCCCTCTTCGCCGAAGGGGCGGCGAAGCTCGGCTATCCGCTCGAGTCGATGCGACGCAACACCAACGGCTGCGAGGGCTGCGGACGCTGCAACTTCGGCTGCCCGCACTCGGCCAAGCTCTCGGTCGATCTGAGCTACCTGCCGCGCGCCGTCGCTGCGGGGGCGACGGTGTTCTCGGAGTGCCTCGTCGACAAGATCACCATCGATCATGGCAGCGCGACGGGTGTGGTGGGGCGGCTGCTCAACGGCCCCCTCGGCGCGCGAGGGGATCGCCTCGAGGTGCGCGCGAAGAAGGTCGTGGTCGCGGCCGGCGGCGTTCACTCCCCCGCGCTGCTCGCCGCGAGCGGCGTCGGCGGCTTCGGCAGCCACGTCGGCCAGAACCTGACGCTTCATCCTGGCTGTCGCCTCTACGCGCGCTTCGACGAACCGGTGCGCGGCTGGGCCGGCGCGCTGCAGAGCGCGTTCTCGACGGCGTTCGATCACGAGGGCGTGCTCTTGAACTCGCTCTTCGTACCGGCGAGCGTGATCGCCGCGACCATGCCGGGTGCCGGGCCTCGGCACGCGCGCCTTGCCGAACAGGTCGACCACATCGCGATGTTCGGCGCGATGGTCCACGACGACGGTGGTGGCTTCGTCGTCCGCAACCCGTTCGGCCGCGAGCCGGTGATGTTCTACGGCTGCACGAAGCGCGATCACGTCGCGCTGCGTCGCGGGATCCGCGTCCTCGGCGAGACGTTCCTCGCAGCAGGCGCGAAGGAGATCTTCCTGCCTGTGCTCGGAAGCGAGGGCC
>JBBSAT010000008.1:0-62902 GCA_038252025.1 Polyangiales bacterium
GGAGAAGAACGGATCGATCTCGGCCTCGCGCTCTTCGAGCGTGACCAGGCCGAGCTCCGCGAGCCGGCCGAGCGCGGCGCGCGTGACCTTCGCGATCTTCGCGAGCTCTGGCTCGAGCACCTCGCCGCGCGCCTCGAGGATCGCGAGCACCTCTCGCTGCTTCGGTCCGAGCCGGCCGACGGGCGCGGCGCCGGCCACGAAGCGGATCGCGAGCACCGTCTTCGTGCGGACGCGCCCCTTCGTCTTCAGCTCGCCCGCGCGCGAGAGAAAGCCGCTCTTCTTCAGCGCCTGCACCGCGGCGGACGAGAGCGCTGGTGCCGCCGTCCGGAGCACGTCTCCGATGGGGTGCAGGTAGTAGTCCGCGGCCTCCACGAGGAACGCGAGCAGCTCGGGACCGAAGAGCGGCTCTTCGTCCAGGAGGCCCGCGATCGGCTTCACCGTCACGCCAGGAGGCGCGCTCGCGCCCGTTCGCACGACGATCCCGGGGATCTTCCGGTTTGCGAAGGTGACCGCGACGCGCGAGCCGAGCGTGATGCGCGGCGCGAGCGCTTCGGGGACCGAGTAGGTGAACAGTCTTCGCAGCGGTACGGGGATCGCGATCTCGACGAGCTCGCTCAAGAGGCGGCCTCGGCCTTGGGTCGTCCGTGCATGCGCAGGGCGACCGGCTCGTAGAGCGCTTCCGGGATCGGATGACCGAGCGGCAGGATCGCGAGCCGCGCGGTGAGCTCCTCGTCGGTCGCGCGCGGGATGCCGTGCTCGCCCGCGAGCGCGAGGATCCGGTCGGCGACGGCGCCGCGCCCGATCGCGACGACCCTCGGCACCGCGTCCGCGTCGTCTTCGTCGTAGGCGAGCGCGAGGGCGAGCTCGCCGTCGTCGACCACGAGGCGCGCGCCCGGCACGGCGAGGTCGACGTCGTGATCGCGGATCTCGCGGGTCACGCGGTCTCGCTCGCGTCGCACGTGCGCATCGCCCTCGGACTCTCGTCGCTCACGATCGATCTCTCGCCGGCTCATCCGGAGCGAACGTCGATACAGCGTCCTCTCCAGCACGGCGTCGATCACGCCGAGCGCAGCCATCGCGAGGCCCACGCGCAGGAGGAGCGCGACGAAGAGCGAGATCGAAGCGTCGAGCGCCGCCGGAGGAGGCTGTCGCGAGAGCGTCGCGATCCCCGGCGCCGCCTCCCGCATCGTGGCGAGCACGACGGTCGTCACGATCGCGAGACGCGCGAACGTCATCGCGAGAGTGGCCGCCGCGCGTCGTCCGAAGAGCTCGGATGCGCGCCCGCTCGGGTCGAGGCGCGAGGCGTCGGCTTGCACTGCCCGAGGCGCGAAGAGCGGACCGATCTGAAGCGCACCGGCGAGCGCTGCCGCGGCGACGATCGCGGCGAGGAGCGGCGCGAGCAGGAGCGCGCCGTCGCCGACGATCGCCAGCGCGGCCGGTCCGGGAGCATCGCCCGCCTCGATCGACGCGAACGGCGCCGCCATCAGCGACAGCAGCCGCGGAACGAGCGCCCCGCGCCCGAGCCCGACCGCCAGCGCCGCGCCGAGCAGCACCGCTCCGAGCGTGAGGTCGCGGCTCTGCCAGACACGACCTCGCTCTCTGGCGCGGCGCTCGGCTTTCGGGGTCGCTTCCTCTCGCTTCTCCTCGCTCATCGATCACTTCGGGCGCGTCGTGCGCCCACGCAGAACGAGCGCCAGCAAGAGCAGCAAGAGACTGGCGGCGCCGATCCCCATCGACCACAGGTGGCTCGTCTGCGCGGCCGCCTCGTCCTCCGCGTCCGAGGCGCTGGGCTCGAGCTCGGGGATCGCTTCCTCTTCCGTGCCGATCGGCGTGGCCACCGCGACGTGGCCTCGATCGCCGGCCATCGCCAACGACTCGAGGACGCGCGTGCCTTCGTCGAGCAGCGACGACGGGCCGCCCGCCGAGAGCTGCAACGTGCCTCCCCAGGGAGGCGCGTCCCCGCCGCACTCCACGTGGACCGCGACCGCGACCTCGCGCATCCCGGGCGCGTCCGCCGGCCCGACGATCTCGAGCCACTCCACGCTCGTCCCGAGCAGCGAGCCCGCCCGCGGCGCCCCAGCGCCCGCCGGGATTCGCGCCGGCGGCGCTCCGAGCGGGGTGAGCGCGATCGAAGCGAGCGGCCGCGGGGTCCCGAGCGCGGTGGCCTTCATGAGCTGCAGGACCGCGAGCTCCTCTCCGCCCTGTCGCGTCGCGATCCATCCCTCGGGCAACGTGACGGTGAACGGATCGCTGGCCTCGCCCGCGACGCAGGCGCGCGTCACCTCGACGACCCCGCGCTCGACGTCGGGCGCCACGTCTTCGGCGCGGAGCGAGCTGGCGACGGCGGTCGCGAACGCCATCGCGGCCGCCGGATCGGACGCCTCGTCGGTCTCGAGCTGCACCTCGATGCGATCGACCCACCCATCGGTGTGGGTCGCGTAGAGCACCAGCGGGCGGAAGGCGCCGTCCGGCGAGGGCTCGGTGCACGTGATGGCGATGACGCCCTCGTGCCCAGGCAGCGTGGCGATGCTCGGCGCATCGCACGGAGCGGGAAGCGTGCGGACGACGGCCTCGAGGTCCTCCGGCCTCGTCGCGAAGAGCAGGGTCGCTCGAACGGCGAGCCGCCCCTCCTCGTCGTGCATCGCGGCGACACCGTCCAGCGACGCACGCGGCAGTGGCGCACGCGGATCGGAGACGGCCGGCGCCGTCGAGACGCCGGGCCCGAGCAAGATCGTCCAGCGACCTCCGAGGAGGGGCGTCCGCGGGCCTTCGGGATCGAGCGTCGGCCAGGCGAGCGCATGCGCTGCGGGCATCGAGACGACGAGGAGCGCAAGCGCAGCCGAGAGTCGGGAGGTCGACATCGCCGCGAGCATAGCGTCAAGATGCGCTCACGGAGCCTCGCAGTGCGTCTGAGCCTCGCCGTCCTCTTCGTTCTCGTTGGGCTCGCCGCCTGTGCCCCGGCGCCCCTGACCGTCCGCGTCGACGAGATGACGACGCACCCGCTGGCCGCGCCGCTGGCGCCCTTCGATTCGTGCACGGTCTACACGGCGCGCGAGCCCGCAGGCGCGCGCGATCACCGACAGCCTTGCTCCACCCTCGAGTACCCGCTCTTTCCGCCCGCCGGCGGGCCGCACTACACCGTCTGGGCGAACTTCGTGACCTACGACGCGCCCGTGCCGTGGGGCTTCCTCGTGCACTCGCTCGAGCACGGAGCGATCGTCCTCGCCTACGATCCCGACATCGCCGAAGCGGCGCTCGTGCGGAGCACCTTCGAGGACATCGCGACCGCCCACGGGCTCGACCCCGTCTGTCGAGACGAGGAGTGGCAGAACCGCATCATCGTCGTGCCCGAGCCATCGCTCGACTGGCCGATCGCCGTGCGCGCGTGGGAGCAGGTCTACGACGCGACGTGCCTCGACCGAGCTTCGATCGAGGCGTTCGTCGCCGCGCACTACGCCGATGCGCCGGAGGACCTCTGCGTTCCTGGCACGGACCTCCGCAGCACGGGCTGGTGTCCGTGAAGGCAGGAGTGCTCGCGCAGCGGGCCGCGGACGGAAGTGCTCGGCCTGCACGAACGGTAGCGGACCGCGCAGCGAGCCGATGGATCAAGCCGTGCGGCGGGCGAGGAAGTCGATGAGATCGATCTTCGTCACGACGCCGACGATCTTCGCGTCTTCGGTCACGAGCGCCATGCGGGCGTCGTTGAGCAGGCCCTGGAGGCTCTCGATGCTCGTGCGCGTCGAGACCGTCGCGTAGTCGCTCTCCGCGAGCGCGCCGACGGGGCTGTCGAGCGAGTGCTCACCGCTCACGAGGTAGCGAAGGAGATCCACCTCGGCGACGGCGCCGATGAGCTTGCCCTCTTCCACGACCGGCAGCTGCGAGATGCCGTGCGCCTTCATGCGCGCGATCACGTCGCGAACGCGATCGCTCGGGCGCGCGGTGATGACCTCGTCGCTCTTGGTCTTGAGCAGGTCCGCGACCACGCCGAGCCCGGTGTTCTCGAGGAAGCCGTTCTCGCGCATCCAGTCGTCGTTGAAGATCTTCGAGAGATACTTCGCCGCGCTGTCCGGCAGGACGACGAGGATGTTCTCCTCCTTCTGCGTCTGCCGCGCGTACTTGAGCGCGCCGGCCACGGCCGCGCCGCTGCTCCCGCCGACGTAGAGCCCCTCGAGGCGCACCAGATCGCGCGTCATCGTGAAGCACTCTTTGTCGTCGACGCGCACGATCTCGTCGAGGATCTTGAGGTCGATCGTGCTCGGGAAGAAGTCCTCGCCGATGCCCTCGACCTTGTAGGTGAAGGGCTTCGTGACGCGGCCCGACTTCACGTAGTCGTAGTAGAGCGAGCCCACGGGATCGACGCCGACGACGCGCACCGAAGGCTTCTGCTCCTTCAGGTAGCGGCCCGTGCCGGTGACCGTGCCGCCGGTGCCGAGACCGCAGACGAGGACGTCGACCTCGCCACCGGTATGCTCCCAGATCTCGGGGCCCGTGGACCTGTAGTGCCCGCCCGGGTTGTCGAGGTTGTGATACTGGTTCGCATAGAACGAGTTGGGCGTCTCGGCGGTGAGGCGCTTCGCCACCTGGTAATAGCTCCGGGGATCATCCGGCTCGACCGCGGTCGGACACACGACGACCTTGGCGCCGTAGGCCTTGAGCGAGGCGATCTTCTCGGACGCCATCTTGTCCGGCATGACGAAGATGCACTTGTAGCCGCGGATGGCGCTGACCATCGCGATCGCGGCGCCGGTGTTGCCGCTGGTCGCCTCGATGATCGTGCTGCCGGGCTTCAGCTCGCCGCGCTTCTCGGCCGAGTCCAGCATGTGGATGACCATGCGGTCCTTCATCGAGCCCGCAGGGTTCAGGTACTCGCACTTCACGTAGATGCTCGCCGGCAGATCTGCCGAGACCCGGCCGAGCTTGACGATGGGCGTGTTGCCGACCGCGTCGAGAATGCTGGAAACGGAGCCCTTCATCGGGCGCGGCGAAACGGTCACGGGAGCCTCCTTCGAACGGGGCGCGAATGTAGCGGGGAGGGAGCGCGGTGATCATGCCGCGGTTCGCGATCGGCTCGTTTCCATCTCCGGCCGTGTGGTCCCACGCATGCTAGTAGAGCGGCGCTGGGGGCAGCAGAAGGGTGGCGCGGACGTTGCGCACGATAGGCATCGATCTAGGTACGACGAACACGGTCCTCGCGAAGAGCGCGAAGGTCTTGGTTGGCTCGCTGGGATCGACGACCCCGTCCGTCGTCTCGTTCACCCCCACCGGGGAGACGCTCGTCGGTGAGGCGGCGCGCCGCCGGCGGGCGATCGACCCGAAGAATACGGTCTCGTCCGCAAAGCGGCTCATCGGACGAACCTTCGATGCCCGCGAGACCAGCCACTTCCTCGAGGCCAGCCCGCTCTCGATCGCGCGCCGCCCCGATGGAGGCATCGCGTTCTCCACCCGCGTCGGCGCGGTTCGTCCCGAGGACGCTGCGCGGCTCGTCATCGCCGAGGCGCTGGAGCGCGTCGGCGAGAGCGCCGGGAAGCTCTGCGCCGTCGTCGGAGTCCCCGCCACGTTCGATGGCCTCGCCTGCGCCGCCACGCTCGATGCCGCGCGGGAGGTCGGCTTCCAGGAGGTGCACCTCGTCACCGAGCCCATCGCGACAGCGATCGCTTATCTCGCGCGGTCGAACCTGCGCCATGCGCTCGTCTACGATCTCGGCGGAGGCACGTTCGACGTGACGATCGTCGACTGCACGCGCCAGCCGTTCAAGGTCGTGGCAAGCGGAGGCGATGCCTACCTCGGCGGTGACGACATCGATCGCGCGCTCGCGCGCTGGGCGGCCGACAAGGTCCTTCGCGCGAGCGGCTGGGATCTCGCGAGCGATCCGGAGACGCTCGACCGCCTCGTCATGGAGTGCGAGCGCGCGAAGCTGCGCCTCACGACCGACGTGACGACGACGCTCGACATCTGCGCCGTAGACGACGCGGCGCCGACGAGCGTGGCGTCCATCGGGCTCGACTGCGCCCAGATGGTCGCGGTCGCCGAGCCCTTCGTCTCGCGAACGCTGACCATCATCGACGAGGTGCTGCGCGACGCGCGGCTCGCGGCGAAAGACGTCGACGCGATCTTCCTCGCCGGCGGGAGCACGGCGCTGCCCTCGCTTCGCGACCGCGTCCGAGATCACTTCGGTGGACGTCGTCCGCGCTTCGATCTCGACCCGATGCACGTGGTGGCGACCGGCGCGAGCCTCGCCGCGGCCCGACCGGACCTCGCCGGGCTTCTCTCCGCATCGCCCTGATCACGACCCGTCGAGCCCGCGGCGCCTGTTCAGGCGGCGTGGGCAGCGGCGGTCGGCGGCAGCTCGAGCTCGACCGTGGGCGCAGGCTTCGTCTCCGACGCGCCGAAGAGCCGCCGGAGCGCGCGGGTGACCGACCGCCACGCCCGCGCCATCGGCGAAGCGGGCCGGTCCCAGTCGAGCTGCACCTGCACGGGCCGCCTGAGGCGCGGCGTCGGCAGCGCGTCGGCATCCAGGAAGCCTTCGATATCGGTCAGGAATCTGGCCGGCGCTTCCCGATGCGGAAAGTGCCCGCAGCCCTCGTAACGGGAGAGCGGAGCGCCCTCGAGGATCTCGAGCGAATCGGTCGCGTGACGGAAGGGCAGCACGCGATCGCGGTCGCCCCAGACGATCGCGATCGGCGGGAGCGAGCGGATCTCGCCAGCGCGCTCGAGGAAGTGACGGCTCTGTCCGCCGAGATCGATGACGTCCGAGACGGTCCGCGAGAGCGCGCGCGCCGACCCGGGCCGCGACGCCATCCACGCGATCTCGTCGGTCTCGACGCCGTCGAAGTGCCCGCCCGCGGCCGCGAGCCCGATGCGTGTTCCGACGCCGAAGAAGGGCTGTCCGATGCGCTCCACCATCCCGAGCGAGGCCAGCCGCAGCTCCGGTGAGACGTCGCGCCCGAGGCCCCCCGACGCGACCAGCATCATCCGTCGCACGCGCTCGCGGTGGGCGAGCAAGAGCCACTGCGCCACGCCGCCACCGTAGGAGTGACCGGCGAGATCCACGACGTCGAGGCCCATCACGTCGAGCAGCGCGCCCACGGTCTCGGCGTGCCAGGCGAGCGCGTAGCTCGCGTCCGGGCGGGCCGAGAGGCCGTGCCCGGGGAGGTCCGGCATGATCACGCGTCGACGCTCGCCGAGCGC
This sequence comes from Polyangiales bacterium, assembly GCA_038252025.1. Classification (GTDB taxonomy): domain Bacteria; phylum Myxococcota_A; class Polyangia; order Polyangiales; family Sandaracinaceae; genus JBBSAT01. The sequence continues at coordinate 7,189 of JBBSAT010000008.1, forward strand.
CTGCGCGACCTTGGACCAGGTCAGGTGCGAGTCCGAGATCCCATGGAGCAGGACGAGCGGAGGATGCTGGGCTGGCGCTTCGGGCCCGAGCTCCAGGACGTGGAGGTCCACCCCGTTGGCCCGCACGAAATGACGCTTTGAAGTGACCATGGCGCCAGCGTGTTACACCGTGACACAATAGTCAAGACGTGTGTCACGCCAAGCCCTGGCGCTAGTGCTCAGCGCTCGGCTCCACGAGCCCTTCCGCCGATCGCTGCGCGTCGAGGATGCGGAGCACGTTCTCTCCGAGGATCGGGGCCAGAGGAAGGCCTCGCCGGTCGAGCTCGGCGAAGAGCGCCGGGAGGTGCGCCGCGTCGTCGAGGCCTGCGGGCAGCTCCCCGACGCCATCGAAGTCCGAGCCGAGACAGACGGACTCGGGGCCGGCGAGCTCGACCGCGTGCGCGAAGTGCGCGCCGAGCGTGGCGACCGTCGGCGGATGGAGCTCGGGGGCGAGGCTCCGGGCCAGCGCCGTCCGGTCGACGCTGGTCTCCCAGGAGCGGCCCTCGATCGCGTCGAACTCGGCGCGGTGCTCGTGCTCGAGCGCTCGACGCGCGGCGCCGTAGTCGGCGTCGATGAACTGCGCGTAGTAGTTGATGCAGACGGCGCCGTGATGTTCACCGAGCGCACGGATCATCGCGTCGCTCAGGTTGCGCGGGTGATTGGCGAGCGCGCGCGTCGCGGAGTGCGAGGCGAGCACGGGCCGGGTGGAGACCTCGAGCACGTCCCAGAACGTGCGATCGCTGACGTGAGAGACGTCGATGATCATCCCCAGCGCGTTCATGTGATGGACGAGCTCGCGCCCGTCGTCCGTGAGGCCGAGCGAGCGATGTCCCCCGGTCGAGGCATGACCGAACACGTTGTCGTTCGTCCACGTCACCGTCATGTACCGAACGCCGAGCGCATACATCGAATCGAGGCGCGCGAAGAGCGTCTCGACGGTCGCATCGCCGAGCGCATGCGCGCCCTCGATGCCCATGAGCACCGCGATGCGACCGCTCGCGTGCGCCGCGCGGACCTCCGCGCCCGTGGTGCAGAGCGCAGCGTCCTCCGGATGGCGATCCACGAGCGAGCGGACCGCCCCGACGAGCGCCTGCGCGTGCTCCCACCCTGCTTCGCCCGGGTAGCGGCGTGGATCCACCCAGATGCTGAGGAAGAGCCCGGAGAGCCCGCCCTCGCGCATCCGCGGGAAGTCGACGTGCCCGTTCGGAAGCCGCATCGCGACGTCGTCGCCTCGGTCGAGGATGCGCTGGGTCGTGTCGGCGTGCGTGTCGATCGCGAGCAGAGAGACGACCGGCGCGGGTGTGGCGTGGGCTTCTACCTGGGCTTCGGCTTCGACTTCGGCTTCGGGCCGAGCCGAGCTCTCGCTCTCTTGCGCTCGGCTCTCGCCCACGACATCGCCGACGCTCTCGTGCTCTTGCGCCTGGCTGCCGCAAGCCGAGAGCGCGACGAGCATCGCTCCGAGCGCGAGGCGCTTCACCGCGTGTCCATCAATGGTTCACGGCGATCGACACCACGATCAGGATGAGGAAGACCATCGCCGCCCACCATCATCTGGGAGCGCGTGTCGCTCGGGAACTCGCTGCGCGGGATGTCGCCACACGAGGTGCCGCTGAACCCGGCGAACGCCATTCCGACGAGCGCGCCGATGAGTCCGAACTGCCTCGAGACCAGCCCACTGCCGCTTCGGGCGACGGGACTTCGGCACCGAGGGCACGCGTAGGACATGGGTGGAGGCTACTTCCTCGACCGCCACGCAGGCCACTCGATCAGCGCGAGATGCCCGCGGCGGGCGTGCCCTCGGTCTCGAGCCGCCCGAGCAGATCCGACAGCTCACGCCGCGCGCGCAGGGGCGTGACGAAGCGGGTGCCGATCTCCGTGAGCGACTGCCCGAGGCTCTCGATCTCACGCCCCGAGGTGGCGAGCCCGCCCTCGAGCGCATGACGCTCGTCCTCGTAGCTCGTCTCGAGTCGCTCGAGCTGCCCGCGCATCGCGTCGCACTGGAACTCGAGATCTTTCACTTCGCGGTTCTTGGCATCGACCCAGGCGCGCGCCTGGTCCGACGTACCGTGGGCCAGCAGCCAGCGATCGAGCGCGTCCGCCGTCTCGCGAAGCGCCGTGACCAAGGCCTTCGACGGAACCTTCGTTTCGACCGTGCCGCCGGCTTCGAGCATCCGCCGGTAGGCTTCGTGGTAGCCGCGCGCGGTGCTCGCGACCGCGTCGAAGTAAGGCTTCACCTCGAGCTCGGCCGCGCGCGAAGCCGTTCGCGCCGCCGACAGATCCTGGCCGAGCATGTTCATCGCGTGGCCGAGGCGTTGCCTTCCCTCGCGCGCCATCTGCTCCATCGACTCGAGCTTCCGCTGCTCGCGGAGGGCGCCCGAGCGCAGCTCCTGGATCCGCACGAGCGCACCGCGCACGTGACCGAGATCTCGCACCATCTCCGTCGGGGCGTCGCCCTTCGGGTACGCGCGCTGGAGCATCTCCTCGAAGAGGACCGCGCGCGAGGACCAGCGGTCGAGCGTCGTCGGCGGAAGCGTCGGTGCCGTGCGCCGCGGGAGGATCGACTGGTGCGTGTCCTCGAGGTCGGCGCTCACGTCCTCGGCCGGCGCGAGCGCCGACAGCTCCTTGTCGACCGTGTGCGCGTCGACGGGGCGATCCTCGGGCTTCTTCGCGAGCATCCGCAGGATCAGCTCGTCGAGACGGCGGGGGACGTTCGGGACGAGCGAGCTCGGCGCGACCGGCGTCTCGCGCATGTGCGCCACGAGGAAGCCCGTGATGTCGTTCGCCGTGAAGGGCAGCTTTCCCGTGAGCATCTCGAAGAGGATGATCCCGAGCGCGTAGAGGTCCGCGGGTGGGCCGGTGTCGATCGAGGTCACGCGCTCGGGCGCCATGTACTGCGGCGTGCCGAAGATCTGTCCCGCGCTCGTGAGGCGCTGGTCGTGCGCGGAGCGCGCGATGCCGAAGTCGAGGATCTTGGCGACGCCGCGCCCGCTCTGCGCGCGCGTGACGAAGATGTTCTCGGGCTTCAGATCCCGATGCACGACGGAGAAGTCGTGCGCACGCGCGAGACCGCGAGCGACGTGCGCGCCGAGCGTGGCCACCTGCGCGACCGGCATCGGGCCCGCCTGGATGAGCTTGTCGAGCGACTGACCCTCGAGGATCTCCATGACGAGGAACGGCGCGCCGTCCTCGGCCTCGCCGTAGTCGAGGATCTCCACGATGTTCGGGTGTGCCAGCGCCGCGGTGTTCTTGGCCTCGCGGCGGAAGCGCTCTTTGAGGTTCGCGTCGCGCGCCATCGACGCGCTCATCACCTTGACGGCGACGGGTCGGTCGACGAGCGCGTTGCGCGCGCGGTAGACCACCGCCATTCCGCCCTCGCCGAGCTGCGCTTCGAGCAAGTAGCGCCCGGCCAGCAGTGTTCCGATCCGCGGATCGGCCAGCGGCCCCAGGGCCGCGCCGTCCATGAAGCAGACCTCGTCATCATCCTTGTAGCGGAGCTGGCAGGTAGGGCAGACCTTCATGCGGACACCTTCGCAGAGGAGAGCGCAGGGAGACTAGCGCATGCGCTTGAACCTCGTCTTTCTAGCGCACACGATCCTTCCATGAGACACGACCGAATCGAGAAGCTCGAGGACGGCGTCGGCGACCCGAAGACGAAGGTCGACGCGACGAAGTGAAGCGCACCGGCCTCATCCTCGGCGGGCTCGCCGTCGCCGCAGTGATCGCGATCGCCGTGCTCGGGGTCTCCGATCCGGGGCTGGCCGATCCCGACACGACGCCCGAAGCGGGCGCTTCCGAACCAGAGCTGCGCGGTGGCTACGGGGACCTCGGCTTCGGCGGTGGTGCGCAAGGCTCGTCGAGCGGCCGCTCCTCCGCGGACATGCCCGGCATCGACTCGGGGCTCTCCTCGCTCGATGGGGGGCTTGGCGCGCCCGTCCCGCTCGAGCCGCCACCGCCCGCGGCGAGGCTCGAGGCGCCGGCTGCGCTTCCGCCGAGCGTCACCTTCTCCGAACCGCGCACGGTCGAGGACGAGTACGACTCCGCGACCCTGGTCTGGTCGATGATCGAGGCGCGCCGCGAAGAGACGCGGACGCAGCTGGCCGAGGCGCGCAGCGTGGGCGACCAGGTGATGGCCGCCCGGCTCGCGCATCAGCTCGACCTGCTCGAGATCGGCGACCACCGCCTCGAAGGCATCGTCCGTGAGCTCGATGGGCGTCGACCAGCCTCTGCTCCGGCGACGCCCGACACCGCTCACGCCGACGGCGCGGAGGGGGCCACGCCTCGCTAGAGACGGGCCGATCGTGCGCTCGTGACGCGCTCGGCTGGGGACCCTGCTCCCCGGCTGGGGGCGGATGGCCTCGGTCGAATCGGCGCTTCCTCTTTGATTCCGCGAGGTGGCACCATGGCCCCTGGGTTGCTCCCGGTGGGCGCTCACGCTCGAGGAGCGGGAGAGGACGAGCGGATGCGAAGGCGACCGAGACGAACGTGGGTTGTCCTGGTGGGCTCGATCCTGGTGGGCTCGATGCCCCTCGGCGCCTGTACCGGCAGCTTCGACACCGGCCCGGCGCTCGCCCCCGGCGCCACCCCTCCGGGCTCCACGGCCTGCGACGCCCCCAGCGCCCCGTCCACGCCGATGCGCCACCTCGGCCGGGTCGAGATCGACAACGCGCTGCGAGATCTCCTTCACATCGACGCGACCCCGGCACTGACCTTCCCGCCCGATGACTCGACGATCGGCTTCGAGGTCGGCACGAGCGTCTCCGACCAGCTCGCTCGCCGCTACCTCGACGCAGGCGAGGCGCTCGCGAGCGCAGCGGCGCTCGACCTTCCCGCCCTCGATCCGATCCTCGCGCGCTGCACCGCTTCGGGCGAGCCGACCGGGACGCCCGCCGACACGTGCGCGCGCGAGTTCATCACGGCGTTCGGCCGGCGCGCGTTTCGCCGTCCGCTCGAGACGGCCGAGCTCGACGAGTACAGCGCTCTCTTCGACACGGGACGCGACGTCGAAAGCTTCGCGACCGGCATCCAGCTCGTCGTGAACGCGATGATCATCTCGCCGAATTTCCTCTATCACGCGGAGGTCGTTCCGGCGTCCGCCTCGCCGGGCGACGTGGTCCCGGTGAGGAGCTACGAGATGGCCTCCCGTCTCTCGTTCTTCTTCTGGCGCTCGGGCCCTGACGACGCCCTCCTCAACGCGGCCGAGGCCGGTGAGCTCGACGACGCGACGGGCGTGCAGATGCACGCGCGCGCGATGCTCGACGACCCTCGCGCGCTGCGCGGCCAGCACGAGCTCTTCAGGCAGTGGCTGAGCCTCTCGACGCTCGATGCCATGACGAAGAACACGACGGTCTATCCGGAGTGGACGCCCGAGCTGCGCGGCTCTCTTCGCGACTCGATGTATGGCTTCCTCGACGACGTGATGAGCCCGGAGGACGGCTCGCTCTCGAGCCTCATGACGGGCAACTTCACGTACGCGGACGCGCGCCTCGCGAGCGTCCTCGAGCTTCCCACCCCGACGGGGACGGGCTCGGCGCGCTTCGAGCTCCCGGCGGGCGAGCGCGCAGGCCTGCTCACCCAGCCCGCGCTGATGGCCATCCTCGGCAAGGCCAACCAGAGCGATCCGATCCATCGCGGCGTCTTCGTCCGCACGCGCATGCTGTGCGACGTGCTCGAGGCGCCGCCGAACGACGTCGATCTGACGCCGCCCGACCTCGACCCGGGCCTGACCACGCGCCAGCGCTTCGACATGCACCGCACCGAGCCGCGCTGCGCCGCCTGCCACACGCTCATCGACCCGATCGGCTTCGGGTTCGAGCACTACGACGCGCTCGGTCGCTTTCGCAGCGACGAGAACGGCATCGCCGTCGACGCGTCGGGTGAGGTCGTGAACGGTCACGACGCGTCCGGCACGTTCGACGGCGCGATCGAGCTCTCGCAGACGCTCCTCGGCAGCCAGCAGTTCGAGAGCTGTGTCGCGCGGCAGTTCTTCCGCTTCGCGGAGGGCCGAGTGGAGACGCGAGACGATGCCTGCTCGACGGCGTCGCTCGCTCGCGTCCTGAGGGAGAGCGACGGAAACATGCGCGAGCTGATGATCGGAGTCGCCAGCACCGACGCTTTCCTCTACCGACGCATCGCCGTTGGGAGCGCGCCATGAAGCCGAACCCCTTGCTCTCGAAGAACCAGGTGCTCTCCGCCGAGCAGCTCCAGAGGCGCCGCAGCCGTCGCGCGTTCCTTCAGTCGCTCGGCGCCGGCGCGGTCGCTCTCCCGTTCCTGCATCAGTTCGGTGGGTCGATGTTCGGCGGTCGCGCGATGGCCGGCCCGCCGCCGATCCCGCAGCGCCTCCTGGTCGTCTTCTCCGCCGACGGAACGATCGCGGAAGAGTGGGTGCCGGACGGCACCGAAGACGCGCCCGTCTATCGGCGGATCCTCGAGCCCCTGAACGCCCACAAGGAGAAGATGCTCGTCCTCTCCGGCGTCGACATGTCCTCGACGGACGCTGGCCCGGGCGACGGTCACCAGAAGGGCATGGGCCACATGCTCACGGGCGTGGAGCTGCTCGGCGGCGACGTGATGGGCGGCTGCGACAGCTGCCCGCCGGTGAGCTGGTCGAGCGACATCTCGGTCGATCAGGCCGTGGCCGATCACATCTCCGACGCCGTCACGCTGCGGCTCCGCTCGCTCGAGCTCGGCTGTCTCGTCTCCGACTCGGAGAACGTCTGGACGCGCATGTCCTATCGCGGGGCCTCGCAGCCGATCCCGCCGATCAACGATCCGTTCAACGCGTTCGCGGCGGTCTTCGGCGATCCGACGCTCGACCCCGCCGAGGCGCGCCGTCGTCTCATGCTGCAGCAGAGCGTGCTCGATCAGAACGTGCGCGACTTCGAGCGCCTCGCGCCGCGTCTCTCTTCGCCCGATCGCATCATGCTCGAGCGGCACCTCACGATGATCCGGGACATCGAGACTCGCCTCACGGCGCCGGGCGGCATCGGCGCCTACTGCGACCGGCCCGTGCTCGGCGCGCCCGTGAACCCGCGCGAGGAGGCGAACCTGCCGCACATCATCGACCTCCAGAGCGAGATCATGACGATGGCCTTCGCGTGCGACGTGACGCGGGTCGGCTCGATCATGTGGGAGAACTCGGTCGGCAACGTCGACTTCAGCTTCCACGGCATCAACGCCAAGCACCACGATCTCTCTCACGAGGGCGACTCGAACGCGGATGCGATCGAGAACCTGGTGCAGATCAACACCTTCTACGCCGAGAAGTTCGCGCAGCTGCTCGATCGGCTCGACTCCATCCCCGAGGGCGACGGTCAGACGATGCTCGACCACACGCTCGTCGTCTGGGTGAACGAGCTCGGCCGCGGCAACAGCCACTCGCTGCGCGACATCCCCTTCATCGTGGCCGGCAACGTGCAGAACCCCGACGGCACCCCGCACTTCCGGTCGGGCCGCCACGTTCACTACGACGGCGATCAGCCACACAACGATCTTCTGACGAGCATCTGCCAGGCGTTCGGGATGAGCACCACGCACTTCGGCGACATGCGCTTCTCGAACGGTCCGCTCGCCCGGCTCGTCTGAGCTGGAGCGTCGCGGTCGCCTTCGCCGGCCTCGTCGGTCATCCTGCGCCGCCTCGATGCCCGTCCACACGAAGCCGTACGTCGTCGTCTGATGTCCGCTCGCTCCCTGCTCACGGGCCGCGTGCACGTCGCGCGCAGCGGCTTCTTCGAGGTGGAGACGTCCGAGGGGAGGCTCGTCGCGAAGCTTCGCGGACGTCTCAAGCAGGGAAAGTGGGAGAACGATCTCGTCGTCGTCGGCGACACGGTCGACGTGCGGCCCAACGACAGCGGTGAGGCGAGCATCGAGTCGGTCGCCCCTCGGCGGAGCAAGTTCTCGCGACGCCATCCCGTCTCGCGGGGCCGCGAGAAAGAGGATGTTCTCGCCGCCAACCTCGACGTGGTGCTCGTCGCGGCGAGCGCTTCGAGCCCTCCTCTGCGTCCGCGCCTCGTCGATCGCTTCCTCGCCATCTCCGAGTGGAACCGGCTCGATGCCGTCGTCGTGGTCACCAAGATCGACGAGGCCGAGGACCGCCCGAGGATCGAGGCGCTGCTCTTGCGCTATCGGGCGATCGGCTATGAGGCCGTCGCGACGAGCGCCAAGACCGGCGAGGGGCTCGACGAGGTGGCAAACGCGATCCGCGGTCGGACGGCGGCGCTCCTCGGACCTTCGGGCGCGGGTAAGTCGACCCTCGTCAACGCGCTGGAGCCCGGGCTCGATCTCGACGTCGCCGCGCTCGGAGAAGCGGGAAAAGGCCGGCACACGACGCGCGCCGCCGTCCTCCTGCCCGTCCGAGGGGGATTCGTGGTCGACACCCCTGGGATCCGTGAGCTCGCATCGTTCGCGATCCCGGTGCGCGAGCTCGGAAGCTGTTTTCCCGAGATCGACCGCGCCGCCGTCGACTGCGCCTATCGGGACTGTGTCCACATGGAGGAGCCGGACTGCATGGTTCGGGCGGCGGTCGAGCGGGGAGAGATCGACCGTACCCGATACGAGACCTACGTCTCGCTGCTCCGAGGCGACGACGTCTGACCCGAGCCGTGGCGCTCGCTGTGGTGCCCCGTGGACGCCGTGCGGCCTGGCCAGCTCGGTCGAGAGCGGTAGGCGCAGCGACCTGATCAATTTTCATGTTAGCGTCGGGCGCGATGCCGTCGAAGATCGAGACGCGCTGCCTCGAGAAGGGGCTGCGGATGACCGACCAGCGGCGCGTGATCGCCCGCGTGCTCTCCGACGCGACCGATCACCCCGACGTGGAGACGGTCTACGAGCGTGCTTCCGCGATCGACAAGCGGATCGGGCTCGCGACCGTCTACCGGACGCTCCGCCTCTTCGAGGAGGCCAACATCCTCGAGCGTCACGACTTCGGCGACGGTCGCGCGCGCTATGAAGAAGCTCCCGAGGAGCACCACGATCACCTGATCGACGTCCACAACGGCCGCGTGATCGAGTTCAAGAACGACGCGATCGAGGCGCTCCAGCGCAAGGTGGCGGAGGAGCTCGGCTTTCGGCTCGTCGACCACCGCCTCGAGCTCTACGGCGTGCCGCTCGATGCGCCGGACTCGGCCGAGCGCGCTCTCCGCAAGCGCTGAGCCCGTGCTCGAGATCGCGATCCGCGGCCGCGCCGCCCAGGGCATCTTCCCGGGGGTTCGCCGCGTCATCGAGGAGCGATCCGCGGAGCTCGAGCCTCGCTTCGAGGAGTCGTCCGATCGGATGACCGTCACGCTCCATCCGTGCGCCGAGCCCATCGAGCTGGCTCAGACGCCCGACGGCACGATCGAGGTGAGCGCGCAGACGTTCAGCGCGGGCCCGGGATATCACCAGGAGGTCTGCGCGCTCTTCGGCCAGATCGGGGATGCGCTGGGCATCGTGTGGGAAGCTCGGATCGATCCCGCGCAGTACTTCGTCCGGCGCGACCGAGACGCGCTCCTTCGCGAGCTCTTGCCCTCCCTCGGCTCGACCGCTGCACAGATCCTCGAGCTCTCCTCGACGGGCGCGACCGGGTTCTCTCTTCTTCTCCCGGATGGGCTCGAGTTCTCCCACGACGGGCTCGTCGCGACGCCGCTCGGGCCGCGCGACCGAGCCTGGGTGGAGCGCGTGGCCAGCGAACCGTCGACCGCCGCCGACGCGTTCCCCTGGTGGGACGCTGGCCTCGGCGGCGGCTACCACCGCGGGCTGGCCATCGCGCTCCTCGAGACCGAGGTGCGCTACCGGAGACCGCTCGACGATCGCGAGCGCGCGCTCCTCGACCGCGTCGTCACGGCGATCGAGCGCGCGCACGGTCTCGACGCGTCGCTCAGCCTCCCGTGGAGCGAGGCGGCCGAGCTCTACGCGCTGCTCGGGGAAGAGTCGCTCCGCGCGACGCGCGCGCAGGTGCTCGCGGAGGCCACGCGCAAGGAGCGCTCACGGAGGCCGCTCGGCTACAGGCGGCGCCCCGTCCGCGTCTCGCTCTCGGGAGGCTGGTCGCTCGTCGTGCCCGGCTCGCTCGCCGAGCGATGGGAAGAGCACGGCACCTGGGTCGGCTGGGATGCGACGCGGACGATCTGGGTCAGCTCGATGACCGCGGAGTCGGACGCCGCGACGGAGGCGACGCTGGCCGATCTGTCCGAGCTACCGGGCGACGGCGATCTGCTCGTGATGGAGCGCGGTCCGATCCGCGGTCACGCGCGCTTCGGCACGAGCGAGGAGGAAGGGAAGCGGACGACCGTGCTCCGCGCGCACGCTGCCGTAGGCCCTCACGTCGCGCTGGGGACGTTGGTGCTCGCCGAGGATGCCGACCGAGCCTGGGCGCTCGAGACCTGGGGCAGTCTCGACCGCTAGAGCACCGATCCACTAGGAGGGCTCAGACCGTCGGAAACCTCAGCTCGAAGGTCGTGCCCGTCTCGCCGTCGCCGTGGCGTGTGATCACCTCGATCGTGCCTTGGTGGGCTTTCACGATCTTGCGCGCGATGGAGAGCCCGAGGCCCGTGCCCTTTCCTTCACCCTTCGTGGTGAAGAACGGATCGAAGATCCGCGCGACGTGATCCGCCGAGATCCCAGGGCCGTTGTCCGTCACGGAGAGCAGCACCTCCTCCACCTCGGAGGCGCTTCGGTCGCGGCGCGCTTCGATGTGGATGGTCCCGGCCTCGCCCTCGCGGAGCGCGTGGCATGCGTTGGTGACCAGGTTCACGAGCACCTGATGGAGCTGACCGCGCACGCCCGAGATCGGCGGGAGGTCGTCCGCGAAGCTCGTCGTCAGGACGACGCTGGTGTCGCTCAGCACATGCTCGCAGAAACGAACGCTCTCGAGCGCGACGTCCCGGATCGACAGCGGCGTTGGATCTTCGGTCGTCGGTCGGGCGTAGGTGACGAGATCGCGCGTGAACCTCGCCATGCGGTGCGCGCCTTCGACGATGCGGCCGAGCTTCTCGACGTCGCCCGCCTCCGCGCCTCCGCGCTTCGCCTTGCCGTGCAGGTACTCGCCGTAGACCGTGATGCTGGTCAGCGGGTTGTTCAGCTCGTGCACGATGCCGGCCGCCAGCTGCCCGAGCGTCGCCAGCTTCTCCGCATGGAGGATCTGTTCTTCGAGGCGGTGCACCTCGGTCAGATCGTGGCCGATCATCACCACGGCGCTCGCCGCACCGTTCGAGTCGTAGATGGGCGCTGCGTTCCAGGCGACCTGTGCGACGTCGTCGCCGCGTCGGACGACCGCCAGCTCGAGGGCCGTCGTCGCGCGCCCCGAGAACGCAGACTGGAGCGCAGGCAACGCGCGGCCGTGGTCGTTCGGAGCGACCATCGACAGGAAGTTCTTTCCGATGACGTCGGAGCGCCCGGCGTCCATCAGGGCGAGCGCCGCGCGGTTCGCGGATCGGATCACCCGCGCGCGATCGAGCACGAAGATCGGCGCGCTGGCGTGCTCGAGCGTCTGCGCGAGGTAGTCCCGGAAGAAGCTCGCGTCGCGCTCCAGCCGCGCGTTGCGGAGGCTGGCGCCGAGGAGGGCGCTCAGGGTGACGAGCAACGTCGTGTCGCCGTGCGCCGACTCGGGCGCCGGGTCTTCGATGGTGACGAGCCCGACGATGGCCTCGCCGTCGAGCAGCGGGAGGTCGAGGAACGGCTTGGCCGGCGCGCCGCTCGCGCGGGTCGAGCTCGAGGCGAAGAAAGGCTGCGCGCTCGAGACGAGCTCGACGCCTGCGTGCGTGAGCGCCTCCGCGGACACGGCGAAGGCGGTCACCGAAGCCTCGCTGAGCTCGAGCTGCCCGGCGCGATCCGGCAGGAGCTCGCCGTTCCCGTGAACGAACCCGAGCTTGCCCGTCTGGGGATCGAGCAGCCGCACGAGCACCAGGAGACCCGGCGTCTGCATCGCGATGGCGTCGATGAAAGCGCGCACGAGCGACTCGTCGCTCGCGCCATCGCGCTCCGCCTGAGACAGCGCTGCGATCGCCCACGATGCGCGCCCGAGGCCCGCGGACATCGGTGCTGGCCCGATGCTCCTCCTCGGGGGCGCACCGGAAGGGCGCGGTGGCTCGATCGACGGGCGGCTCGGCGCCGGCCAGACGTCGCTGCGCGGCGGCAAGCTCTCGAACGTGCTCGAGGAAGGCTCGACGGACGCGGGATCGAGCGCCGCCGCCTCGTCTTCATGAGTGAGGCCCTCCCCGCCCGGCTTCACTGCACCCGGTTTGAAGGCGTCCGCCATCAACTCCCCTTGTCTTCGCCCGTGGCGCGGTCGAGGTCCAGGATCTTCTGCGCCCCCACGTAGCTCTTCGTCTCGTACTTCGTGATCTTGCCGATCTTGCGGACGATGTCTGCCATGCGCTCCGCTTCCTTGACGATCACCGTCGCCGCTCGGTGCTCCGGCGTCCCGTCGGCTACCTTGCGCAGCAACAGCTCCGCGTAGCCCATGACGCTGGTGAGCGGCTGGTTGAGCTCGTGAGCCGCCGTGCCCGCCAGCTCGGCGATGAGCGCCTGCTTCTCGCTCAGGGCGAGCTTTTCCTGGGCCTGCGCGAGCCTCTCCTCGACGCGCAGCTTCTCGCGCAGATCGCCGAAGATGCCGACCGTCGCGTACGGCTTGCCCATCTCGTCGAGAATCATCGCCGCCGAGAGGTTGATCGGCACGCGCTTTCCGTCCTTGTCGACGGCCTCGAAGCGAATCTGCTCGAGGCGGCCCGGCCCGCCGTGCGTCGGCGAACGGAGCAGACGCATCACCTCGGCCGCTCCTCCCGGGGGGTAGAGCTGCGTGACGTGCATGTGGTGGATGACGTCGGCCTGCTCGTAGCCGTAGATCCGCTCGGCGCCCGTGTTGAAGAGAAGGATCTCGCCCTTCATGTCCGCCGCGATGATCGCGTCGACGCTCGCGTCGATGAGGGACTCGAGGAATTCCTTCGTCTGCGCGAGCTCTGCCGCCGTCGCGCGCTCACCGGACACGTCGCGGAACGAGAAGAGCACGGCGCCATCGCCCTCGAGCAGCGCGGAGAAGCTGCAGCTGAACGTGCGGACCTTGCCCTGGGACAGGACCCGAAGGTCGACGCCCTGCGGAAAGACCCCGCGTCGAACCCCCTGCCAGAGGCGGATCATCTTCAGGCGATCGCCCTCGTGGAGCAGCTCGATCAGCGGCTTGCCGCGAGCCTCCGACTCGTCGATGCCGCTGATCTCGTACGCGCGCGGGTTGGCGAAGAGCTGATGCCCTTCGGGATCCACCGCGGCCAGACCGTCGGCCGCGGAGGTGAAGAGGTTCGCGTAGCGCTTGAGCGACCGGAGGCGCCGCTCCGCTTCGAAGCGAGCGAAGTTCACCTGCTGGGTCTGGTCGCGGAGCGTCTGCATGACGCGCGCATTTCTCAGGGCCACGGCGGTGGCGTTCGCCACGATCTGGCAGAAGTCCACCTCGCGCACCGAGAGCGCCCCGCGTGAAGGCGCCGCGCGCAGGAAGAGGACGCCCATGGCCTCCTCTTGCCAGACGATCGGCACCAGCGAGAGCGCGCCGAGGGCGCCGCTCGGGACGCCGGCACGCACGCCTTCGAGCACGGGATGCGTCGCGGCGTCGTGGATCGTGAGCGCCGCCTTGGTGCGCAGGACTTCCACGATCTCGGGATACTTCTCGAGCTCGATCCGCAGGTTCGTGATCCCCTGGTTGTCGCTCGCGGCGACCACGTAGCCGTACGAGAGAGGCTCGCTCTCCGGAGCGAGCACGATGCTCACGCGGTCGACGTTCACGACCTCCGCGATCCGCCGGACGACGGTGTAGAGGATCTCGCTGAAGTCGAGCGAGCTCGAGAGCGTCTGCGTCAGCTCGAGCATCGCCTTCGCGTCCCGCTCCTTGTCCCCGAGCGCAGCGATGGTCTCGGCGATGCGGAGGTGGGCTCTGACGCGGAAGCGCAGCTCGCCGGCCTCGCGCGGAAAGCGGATGAGATCGTCGATCCCGGACTCGAAGAGGGCACGCGTATCGGGCTCGCTGTGCGCGAGCACCACGAGCGCGGCTCCGCGGGCGCCGATCTCGGCTCGAAGCCGCGCCACGCCGACAGTGCACGACTCTTCGTTGCCGGCGCACGAGAAGAGGACGATCGACGGGGTGTCCGTCGCCAGGATGCTCAGCGCGTCATCGATGGACGCAGCGCGCCGGATGGGCTCGACCTCTTCGCCCGGCTTCCGCCCTTCCTCGAGCGCCGAGACGATCGCCTCCCCGCGCGCGGGCTCGTCGTCGACCACAAGAATCTCGAGGACTTTCGCCACGCGCGCTCGAGCAGCAGCGTAGCAGAACGGTCCCGCCCTCGGTGGTGCGTGACCGACCGACGAGACACTCCTCTGGCCGTCCTGCGCATTGGCTCATGCCGAGAGGTGGCCGTGTCCTGCCGTGGGCGCGTACCATGCCGGATCGTGGTCCCGAGGCACACGCTGCTCGCCCTGCTCGTCGTCCTCGGGACGGCTGGACCGGCTGCCGCGCAGGACGATTCCACACCCAGGGAGCCGGTGGTCGATGGGGGAGACGAGCCAGCCCTCGTCGAGCCGAGCGAGCCCGGCGAGCCGACCCTGGCCGAAGACGGCGATGCCCTGGCAGGCCCCCAGCGCGAGCCGATCGCCGTTCTCCTCCTGCCGAGCGGAGACATCGACGTCGGGACGACGGACGCGCTCGGCGAGCTGCTCATCGCTGCCGTCGCCGAGCGCGGCGGGGCCCGCATCATCGGGAAGGAAGAGTTCCAGTCGCAGCTCGGGCAGGGCGACGCGACGACGGCCGAGTGCATCGAGTCGATCCCTTGCCTCGGGCGCGTTGGCGTGGCGCTGGGCGTGCGCGAGGTCATCGCCGGGACGCTCGGACGCCGGGGCGAGACGTGGGCGTTCAGCCTGAACCGCATCGACCTGCGAACGGGACGGATCCTCGGTCGCGTGTTCCGCGAGGTCGAGGGTGACCTCGCCGAGGTGGTGCGCGCGCTCCCGCAGTCGGTCGACGATCTCTACGTCGACACGGTCGAGCCCGGTCGCCTCGTGGTCCGCGCGAGCGTGTCGGGTGCGGAGGTCTCGCTCGACGGGCTGGTCATCGGGACCACGGGCGAGAGCCCGGTTCGCCGCGACCTGGTCGCGCCCGGGCCCCACGTCGTCGTCGTGCTCGCGGCGGGCTTCACGCACTACGAGCGCACGATCGACGTCGAGGCGGGAACAACGTTCGCGCTCGATGCCGAGCTGCGAGCGGCGCCGGTCCGCGGCTACGACGTTCCCTGGGCGACGTGGGTGTTCGGGTCCGTCGCCGTCGGCGCGCTCGCGGCCGCGCTCGCGACCGGCATCTCGTCCCAGTCCACGCCGCCGGACACGCTCACGATGCGGCAGCTCGACCAGTACTACGCGTCTCGCTCGAGCGAGGCCATCGCCGCCGACGTTCTCTATGCGGTGGCAGCCGCGTCCGCGATCGGCGCGCTCGTCCCCGCGATCCTCGCGGCGACCGAAGGTGAGCCGAGCTCGCCCTCCGTATCCGTCTCGGCGGTGGCCTGGCCGAGCGGGCTCATGGTGACCGCCCAGGGAGCCCTCTGGTGATCGCGACGCACTCGCGAAAGGCGCTTCGGGCGTGCGGTCTGGCCGGGTGTGTCGCGCTGCTCCTCACGGGCTGTCTCGTGACCCAGCCGGACCCGAACGCGCGTGTGTTTCGCTGCGTGAGCGAGGTCGACTGCATCGACGGATGGGTCTGCGCAGACATCAGCATCCTCGGCGACGACGTCTGTCGTCCAGGCTGCGATCCCCAGCGGGCCGTAGAGACGTGTCCCGACGGGTTCTGTACGTCGTCCGGCGCGTGCTTCGACACGTGTGAGATCGCGAGCGACGGTGACCTCGTCCGCACTTGCCCCGACGCGCTCACGTGCGTCCGTCGCGGCGCCGAGACCGGAGCCGGGCTCTGCCTCCCCGCCGACGGATGCAGCGTGACGAGCGAATGTGCCGGAGAGCACCGAGACTGCGCCAACGAGGTGTTCGGCCTTCCCGCGAGCGTGGCCGGCACGACCCTCTCGACCGATCGCCTCTACTGCGTGGACACGCCTCAGGGCGAGGGCATGGACCGCTGTCCGAACGGCTCCTTCGCGGCGGGCACGTCCGCGTGCGTCCCGAGCTGCGACCAGGAGAACGATCGCTGTCCTCCGGTGCTCACCTGTCTGAAGCACCTCGGCTCGCTCTTCGGGGCGACGGGCCGGAGCGCGTGCATCGTCGGCGTCATCGGCATGCCTTGCACCGACGACTCGGGCTGCTTCCAGGGCCGCTGCCTCGAGCTGGCCGATGGTCAGCGCGCGTGCACCCGCACCTGCGCCGAAGCGCTCGATCGCTCGACCGCCGGCTGCGATGGCCTCGACGGCTACCCGATCACGGGGCTCGGCGGCCTCGACTTCGCGTGCGACGCGGTCGGCGCCTGCGGCCGTCTCGGCGCCGTTGGCGCGCCGTGCAACCTGGACCTTCCCTGTCATCCAGGGCTCACGTGCTCCAACAGCGGCGCCGGCGTCTGCACCAAGGAGTGCGTGACCGACGACGACTGCATCCAGGACATCCCAGGGCTCACCAACCGAACCCTCTTGAACCAGGTCTACTGCGCGCTCATCAGCGACGGCAGCCCGCTCGGGCTGCGCTTCTGCCTGAGCCGACGGCCGAACGGCTTCGCGTGCACGGCATCCCACGAGTGCATGTCCAACCTCTGCTCGGCGGGCCAGTGTCGCGACCAGTTTCCGTGACCGGGAGCGGGCGGTGAGCCGCATCGCGCGGGACGCACCGATCGGCGTCTTCGACTCGGGGCTCGGCGGGCTCACCGTGGCTCGCGCGATCCGTCTCGCGCTGCCTGGAGAGAGCCTCGTCTATCTCGGCGACACCGCGCGCGTTCCCTACGGGACGCGAAGCGCGGGAACGGTCATCCGATACGCGCGCACGTGCGGTCAGCTCCTGGAGCGTCACGGGATCAAGATGCTGGTCGTCGCGTGCAACACGGTCAGCGCCGTCGCGCTCGACACGCTTCGCGTGGAGCTCGACCTCCCGGTGCTCGGCGTGATCGAGCCGGGCGCGAGGGCCGCGGTGCGCGCGAGCCGCACCGGGCGCATCGGCGTCATCGCGACGGCCGGGACGGTCGCGTCGAACGCGTACCCGCGCGCCGCTGCGAGCGTCGACTCGCGGGCCGAGGTCACGCAGCAGGCGGCGCCGCTCCTCGTCCCTCTGGCCGAGGAAGGCTGGCTCACCGGCGAGGTGCCGAGGCTCGCGGTGCGGCGGTATCTCGAGCCTCTGTCGAAGACGGGCATCGACACGCTCGTGATGGGCTGCACGCACTACCCGCTCTTCGAAGAGATCATCGCCGAGGAGGCCCGTGCGCTCTCGACGGGCGAGATCGCGATCGTCGACAGCGGCGTCGCGGCGGCGCGCGAGCTCGAGGCGCTCCTCGACGAGCGCGACCTGCGGAACCTGGCCCCGACGGGTGGGGCGCTCCAGCTCATGGTGACCGATCGCCCCGCCAAGTTCGCCGAGGTGGCCTCTCGCTTCCTCGGTCAGGACGTCGAGGGCCTGAGCGTTCAGCAGGTCGATCTCTGAGGGTCGGTTTCCGCGTGTGCTCGGTTCGCACGTTCGCGTTACGATGCCTCGCATGATCAAGGCTGGAGTGCTCGCGGCGCAGGCCGCGGACGGGTCTTCGTTCGTTGGCCGCGTTTGTCTGGGGCTCTCGTGCCTCGTCTCGATCTCGATCCTCTTCGCGTCCATCGCCTCGGCGCAGGACCGGCCACCGGACTCGTGCGGACTGACCGAGGCGGACGCGCAATACGGCCCGGTGAACGTCGGCGCGGTCGTCACGCTCCAGCGCCACCGCATCGTCCGCGGCGACGACAACTGGGACACGCAGATGGACCGCTACCTCGGGCGTGCGGCGCACGTCTCGCGGCTGAGCGGCGTCGACGCGCAGGGCTGTCCCGGCATCCGCGTCGACGTGGACGGAGGCCAGTGGTTCTGGCGAATCCGCGACGTCGGCATCGGCACGGGCATGCAGCCGCTGCCCCAGATCCAGGAGAGCTCGACCCAGTTTCCGCAGCAGTGCCACCAGGCGGACGGGGCAGCGCAGTACGGCGCCGCCACCGTGGGAGCGACCGTGATCCTCGGCCGTCACCGCGCGGTGGACGGCGACACGAACTGGACCGAGGAGATGCAGCCCTGGGTCGGACGAACGGCCCGCGTCGCTTCGCTCGCCGGGGTCGACACGGCGGGCTGCCCCGGCGTCCGCGTCGACGTCGATGGACAGCAGTGGTTCTGGCGCGTGCGCGATCTTCGGGGGAGCGGCGAATCGCCCGCCGTGGCGTCGGCCGACTACGTCTACACGCCGAGCCTCGGCGTCACCACCGACCACGGTCGTCCGGCCGCGTCGGTCGGCACGGGCATCTTCGGCAGCGGCGGCATCCCCGGTCCGCAGGAGTGTGGTCTCACCGAAGCGGGCGTCGTCTGGAGCCCGATCGCGGTCGGCGTGCAGGTCGTGCTCGGCCACCATCGTGACGTGAACGGGGACGCGAACTGGGACGCGGCGATGGACGGCTTCGTCGGCCGGAGCGGACGCATCACGGAGCTCTCGGGCGTCGACGAGCAGGGCTGTCCCGTGGTCCACATCGACCTCGACTCGGGGTCGTACTACTGGCGCGTCCGCGACATGACCGTGACGCCGTCCGCCGCGGGCGGCTCGACCTCGTGGACGGGCGTCGGAAGCATCCCGCGCGACTGCGGCATGGCAGTCGCGAACTACGGCTCGCTCGCGATCGGAGGCCGCGTGATCCTCGGAGCGCACTCCGGCTGGACCGGTCCGGACGGGCAGGGCGGCACCGTCACCGACGACGCCGACTGGGCCGACCCCATGACCCAGTTCGTGGGAACCACCGCGACGATCGTCTCCTTCGATGGGCTCGACCCCGCCGGCTGCCCAGGCGTGCGCGTGGACGCCGACGGCGGTCAGTGGTTCTGGCGCATCCGAGACATGCAGGTCGCGCCATAGCCCGCGCTTTGCGGTGCAACGACACCGCGCTACAAGGGCGCGCGTGACGCTCCTCGACGTCGTGAAGTCGCACCGCGTGGTCGTCTGCGTGGGCTCGGGTGGTGTCGGGAAGACGACGACCGCCGCCGCGCTCGCGCTGCACGCCGCCACCCACGGCCGACGCGTGCTCTGCTTGACCATCGATCCCGCCAAGCGCCTCGCGAACAGCCTCGGGCTGTCCGAGATGCGCACCGAAGAGCAGATCGTCCCGAAGGAGCTCTTCGACGCGCAGGGCCTCACGGTGACCGGCACGCTCTCGGCGATGATGCTCGACACCAAGAAGACGTTCGACGATCTGGTCAAGACGACCGCGTCGAGCCCGGAGCGTGCGCAGCGGATCCTGGACAACCACCTCTACCAGTACATCTCCACGTCGCTCGCGGGCACGCAGGAGTACATGGCGATGGAGAAGCTCCACGCCGTTCGCCGCGATCCTCGCTACGACCTCGTCATCCTCGACACGCCGCCGACGTCGAACGCGCTCGACTTCCTCGACGCGCCCGAGCGGCTGAGCGGGCTCGTCGACTCGCCGGCGATGAGCTGGCTCGTGCAGACCCTCGAGGGTGAGAAGGGCTTTTCGCTCAGCCTGCTCACGCGCGGCGCGAAGGTCGTGCTCGCCGGGATCTCGAAGCTCACGGGCGCGGGCTTCATCGAGGACGTCGCGCACTTCGTCACGGACTTCAACGATCTCTTCGGCGGCTTTCGAAAGCGGGCCGAGGAGGTCGCGAGCGCGCTGCGGAGTTCCGAGGTCGCGTTCGTCATCGTCACGAGCCCCGCGCCGCTCGCCGTCGCGGAGGCGATCTTCTTCGGCGACCGACTGAAGGAAGGAGGCATGCGCCGCGAGGCCTACGTGATCAACCAGGTGCATCCGCTCGTGGCCGAGCCCAACGCCAGCACGGCGGTGCTCGAGGCCGAGGCGAAGAAGGGCCTTCCCGAAGGCGCCGATGTTCCGCGTCTCGTCTCGCGGATGCGTCGCGCGCTCGACGATGCACGGCTGCGCGCGGTCGCCGATCGCCTCGAGTGCGACCGCATCCAGACTCACGGCGGCAAGGACGTGCTCTACATCGAGGTCCCGATCCTCGACCACGACGTGCACGACCTCCGCTCTCTCGCGAAGATCGCGGGCTACCTCGTGGGCGAACAGACCCACGAAGCCGTCACTCGCTGACGTCTGCTCACGAGAACGAGCGCTGATCGGGTCACTTCGCCACGATGTGAGTCGCAGCGGAGCCGGCCGTTCGGCCAACATCTTTCGAAACGAGAATTTCACTCCTCTCGGCGCCCCGACGGAGTCAACATCTTCGCCTCATGTCCCGCTTCGTCTCTGCTCCATGCGCCGTTCTGCTCGTGGTCTTCGCGATCACGACGAGCCCGGCGCGCTCGCAGGACGCGAACACGCTGGTGTTCACCGTGCACGGTCTCCGGAACGACATCGGTACTCTCGCGGGCGGCATCTACTCGGACCCGAGCGTGTGGACGCACGAGGGCGGTCAGGTCGCGACGTGTCGCGCTCCGATCGTGCACGGCGTCGCGCGCTGCGTGATCCGCGCGCCCGGTCCCGGCACGTACGCCTTCGCCTTCCTTCACGACGAGGACGGCGACGGGCGCATGAGGGTCGACGCGATCGGGATCCCGCAAGAGGGCTATGGCTTCGGCAACGACGCGCGCCCGGGTCTCACGGCGCCGTCGTTCCAGAGCGCCGCGGTCGTGCTGCCGCCCGGTGGCCGGCTCGAGCGCACCGTGACCGCGCGCTACGGCATCTCGCTCTAGCCCGACGCTCGCTCCCGTGCGGGTTCTCCGTGACGAGCACTCCTCTCGAGGCTCAGTTGCGAGTCAGGATCCGCTCCAGCCCGGCCACGGACGTCGCGAGGTGCGCGTCGCGCGCGACGGTCCCGCCCACCGAGACGAGGTACAGGCGCTCGCCGTGAACGCGCACGGCGCGGCAGGCGACCTCCGCACCGCGCAAGAGCGGCGGCATCGGCATCGCGAGGAGGCTCCGCCCGAGCCAAGGCGCGACGGCGGCGAGCTCGGCGCAGACGGCAGCCTCGCCCGACGCCGCGAGGGGGAGGCCCTCGTCGCTCGCGAGCACCAGGGCTTCGAGGTGCCCCTTCTCGCGGGTGTGCTCGAGCTGATAGTGGAGAGCCACGTTTTCGTGTTGGCTTCGGCGGCGGCGGCGTTCGACGAGGAGCATGAAGTGATCGTGGCTGGCCGCGCGTGCGATCCACAAGAAAGCGGCGTGCGAGCGACCAGTTGATCCTTGCGCGCTCCGTCGGCGAGACTGCCGGGCCATGAGCGCGACCTACTACCAGCCCTCCGGGCGAGTCTCGGTGTTCGGTGTGATCGGCGGTCTCGTCGTCGGCGGTCTCGCCGCGTTCGTGACCGCGTTCATCTACGCGGCCGCGCTCGTCTACATCCCGATCGTCCAGATCGCGTTCCTCGTCCCCTTCGGCTTCGGCGCCGTCTCGGGGCTCATCACGGTCGCGATCGCTCGCCGCTTCAAGCTCCGGAACCGCTACGTCGCCGTCGGCCTCGCGCTCACGACCACCTCGCTGGCGTACGCGTTCTCCTGGGTGCCGTGGACGTACTTCACGCTCTCTCACCTGGGCGTCGAGAACCTCGGCTTCGTCGATCTCTTGAACCCGATCGTTCTCTTCGGGTGGCTCGCCGACATCTACGAGCAGGGCGCGTGGTCGATCGGCTCGAGCGGTACCGCGGTCTCCGGGATCATGCTCGGGATCTGCTGGTTCCTCGAGATGGTCGCCGTGCTCGGGACCGCGTGCGCCGTCGGGTTCACGCAGGGCAGCAAGGGCGTCTTCTGTGAAGGCTGCGAGTCGTGGTGCCAGGAGCAGGCGAACCTCCTGCGGTTCGTGAGCGCGTCCGAGGCAGAGCTCACGCGGCGGCTCGGCCTGAGAGACGTGGCGGTGCTCGGTCAGATGCCCGCGCCGTCTGCGGGCGAGAGCCAGTGGGTCGAGCTCAAGCTCAGCCACTGCGCGAACTGCGGGCAGACGAACACCGTCTTGGTCGAGCGCTGCACCTCGAGCCGCGATCACCGAGGCAACGTCATCATCAAGCGCGCGCCGCTCGTCTCGCACCTGCTCGTGCGCCGCGACGAGGTCCAGTGGCTTCAGGGCCTCGGGTCGCGGTGAGCGGGCTTTCGGAGATCGGGTCCGGTCTGTCATGCTGCGCTCACGGATGAAGAACGTGAGACCCCTCGGAGCCCTCGCCCTCACCGCGACGTGCTTCCTGTCGCTGGCCAGCTGTCGTGGGCGTTCGCTGGCGCCGGCGACCACCGCGCCCGTCCTCATCGGCGTCGTGCTTCCCGCGTCCGGCAGTCTCGGGCCCGACGGGATGGCCTGGGTGCACGCCATCCAGCTCGCCGTCCAGGAGGTGAACGCGGCGGGCGGAGTGCTGCCCGGGCGGCGCGTCGAGCTCCTCATCGAGGACAGCGAGACCGACCGTGACACGGCCGTCGCGCGCGCAACGGACGTGATCGGGCGGGGCGCCGTCGCGATCCTCGGTGATGGAGGCAGCGCGGCCTCGCTCGCGATCTACACGGGCGTCACCCAGCCGGACCGCATTCCGCAGGTGAGCTGCTGCTCGACCTCGCCGGCCCTCACCGAGGCCAACGCCGCGCAGGGCCCGGACGATCGCTTCTTCTTTCGCACCGCTCCCTCGGACGATCTCCAGGCGCGTGCGGTCGTCCGGCTGGCGTACGAGAACGCGAGCTGCACGCGTCTCGCGATCCTCCACATCGACGACGACTACGGCACGCCCTTCGCGACGGCGATCGAGGCGGACTTTCCGCTCGAGGGCGCCGGGACGGTCGTCGCGAACGTCGCGTTCACGGACGGCCGCGCGAGCTACGCGACCGAGCTGCAGGTCGTTTCGGACGCGATGCCCGACTGCAACGTCGTGATCGGCTACCCCAGGAACGCCGGCCTGATGCTGCAGAACTGGGCCGTCCTCACCGGTCACCCGACGGTCGAGTGGATCGGCACCGATGGTCTGAAGTCCGACGCGCTCGCGACGGCCACCGGCAACCCGGCGTTGCTCGACGGGTTCTGGGGGACCGCGCCGCTCACCACGCCTCGGACGGAAGAGTTCAACCGCTTCGCGGCCCGCTACCACGCCGCGTTCGGGATCGACCCCGAGCCCTTCACGTCGTCGGCCTACGACTCGGCGGCGCTCGTGATGCTCGCGATCGCTTCGGCAGGCTCGACGGACGGCGCTGCGATCCGAGACGCGTTCTTCGCGATCAACGACACGACCGGCAGCGGCGTCGAGCTCGTCCAGTCGGGACAGCTGGCGCTCGGCCTCGCGACCCTCCGCGATCTCGGCTCCATCGACTACGTCGGCGCCAGCGGCCCTCTCAATTTCGACGAGTTCGGCGATCCGCTCGCGCCCTACGAGGTCTGGCAGTGGCACGCGACACCGCCGGGCTTCGAGCAGATCGTCGTGTTCCAGCCTTCGGATCTCGCCCCATGAAGACGCTCCTCCGCTGCTTGCTCCTCGCCTCGCTCGCGCTCACCGCCTCGTGCACGGGCCCCACGGTCACGCTCGACCTGCGCTTCCCGTCTCAGGTGGGCTTCGTCGCCGCGAGCCTCATCGACGTCGAGGTCGTCCCGCTCGCTCCCGATGCTCTCGGCCGCTGCCCCGCGCTCCTCGCGGACGTGCTCGCCGGCACGCAGGTCAACCCGTCTCTCAGCGTTCCTGGAGTCCCGCGCTGCGACGTGCTGCATGGCGTCGCGCTCCCCGATCCGGGCGGCGGACCGCACGCGTTCATCGTCCAGGCGCTCAGTCAGACGAACGCCATTCTCCTCGCCGGCTGCGCCGTCGGCGAGGCGTACCCGGGCGGCCCGCCGATCCGGGTCGACCTCTATCCGACGGATGCCTACGCGGCGGTGGCCTCAGGCGTACCGCCCGGGTCGACCGCCGAAGGAGCCTGCCCGTGATGCGTCTCGTCCGTCATGCCGTCGGGCACACCGCTGGGCTCGCTACCGGGCTCGCGCTGGCCCTCGCCGTCACGCTCCTCTCCGGCAGCGCGCTGGCCCAGAGCGGGCCCGAGTCGCTGGCAGAGGCCGAGCAGGCGTACAGCGGCGTGGACTTCGAGGCCGCGCGGGCCTCGGCGAGCGAGGCGATCGCGCTCGGCGGGCTCTCACCCACGGAGCTCGTTCGCGCCTATCAGCTCGTCGGCGTCTCCTCCTCGGCGCTCGGCGACTCGGCCGCGGCGCGGGGGGCGTTCGTACAGATGGTCTCGATCGATCCCGACGCGCACCTCGACGACACCGTTCCGCCGCGTCTGCGCGCACCGTTCCTCGAAGCGCGAGGCGAGGTCTCCGGACGCGCGGGACGGCTCGCCGCGGAGGTGCAGTTGGCGCGCGCGTATGGAGCGCTGCGCATCGCGCTCACGGACCCGCTCTCGCTCATCGTGACCGTCCGCATGCACGCGCGCGTGGAGGGGGCGACCGAGTTCACCGCGACCGACTACGACCCCGAGCCCGAGATCATGGCGCGCCTCGCGGGCGCTTCGTCTGCCGATCGGATGGAGTACTGGCTCGAGGGGCTCGACGCGCACGGCAACCAGGTGCTGGTCGTCGGCTCCGAGTTCGCGCCCAACGTGGTGGGTCGCGTCGCCGCAGCGGCGACCGGCGCGGAAGGCGCGCCCGCCGGCGGCGGACCGGGCGTCTTCGGCGAGCCCGTCTTCTGGATCATCGTCGGCGCGGTCGCGGCGGTCGGTCTCGGCATCGGCATCGGCTTCGCCGTCGACTCGCAGAGCCACGTCGGCCTTCAGACCCAGGTCTCCTTCGGCCTCTGAAGGGCCCTCAGCGCGTACGCTCGACGTCGCCGCCCGGCAGGAGATCGACCGTCCGTCGATCCACGAGCTCGCCTGCGAGCGCGATGCGCGGGTGCCCGTCGATGTCGATCACGATGGCGAACCTGCCGCCTCGCTCGCCGAGCACGACGTAGGCGGCGCTCTTTCCGTGCGCCGCGGGCACGTCTGGCCCGACGGCGCGGACGCGGCCGCGGCCCCGCGCCTTGAGCGCCAGCGTGCGTCCGCCCATCAGGAGCGAGTCCGCGACGCGGCCCTCGCCGAGCTCGAGGGTCTCGCTCGCGAGCACGATCTCCTTCGCGTCGGGATCGAGGTGCACGACCCACGACGCGCTCGCCCGACCGATGGTCCTGAGCCCGCGCAGCACGAAGCCGGCCTCGTCGATCTCGAGCGTGCTGCCGAGCGCGAGCTCCTCGCCGACGACGAGCAGCACGTCTCCGTCCTTGAGGCCGCGCGGCGACGTTCGGCTCGCGTCCAGCGCCCGCCCGAGCTCCGACGGTGCGTCCGAGCCTCGCCCGCGACGAATGCGCGCGATCAGGCTCGCCGTGCCTCCCGCCGCCGAGATCGCCGCCACGGCGATCATCACCTCGAGGATCACCTCGATGCCTCGGCGCCCAGGGTACGCCAGCGGGCCGAGAGCTCGCGCGCCGCGGCCTCCGGATCCTCTGCTCCGCACACAGCCGAGATCACGGCGAAGAGCTGCGCGCCCGCGCGGTGCACCTCGCCGAGGTTGCTGGCATCGATTCCGCCGATCGCTACGACGGGCACGCGGCTCGCTCGCACCGCTCTCGCGAGCCGGTCGACGCCGACCACCGGATCGGGCAGCGCCTTGCTCCGCGTCGTGAACACCGGCCCGAAGCCGACGAGATCTGCGCCCTCTTCGCCGGCCCGCGCGAGCTGCTCCGGATCGTGCGTCGAGACGCCCAGCATCAGGTCGGGCGCGAGGCTGCGCACGAGCGCCGCGGGGAGATCGTCCTGTCCGACGTGTACGCCGTCCGCGCCGCACGCGAGCGCGACGTCGAGGCGATCGTCGACGACGAACGGTACGGCGGCCTCACGGCAGAGCGCGCTCATCTTCAGCGCGCTCTCGAGCACCGCGCGATCGCTCGAGATCTTGTCGCGCAGCTGAAGCACGGCGCACCCACCCGAGAGGATCGCGCGCGCGACGTCGATCGCCGAGCGACCGCGGCACGCGGCCGGATCTACGATCGCGTAGAGCCCCGTTCGCATCAGGCGCGCACCGCCCTCACGAGCCGCTCGCCGATCGCGATGCGCGAGGGCCGTCCGCGAAGGTGCGCTGCGGCCCACTCCACGGAGCTCGAGTCCTCACGCGGATCGAGCCCATGCGCCCGCAGCAGCGCGTGTGCTTCTTCCGTCGACATGCGCCCCCGGAGCGGCTCTCCCAGCAGACCGAACGCGAAGTCGACGAGCGGCGCCGCGGGCGCGAGCACACCGTCGAGGAT
Organism: Polyangiales bacterium; assembly: GCA_038252025.1. Lineage (GTDB taxonomy): Bacteria > Myxococcota_A > Polyangia > Polyangiales > Sandaracinaceae > JBBSAT01. Next base: position 33,560 of record JBBSAT010000008.1, read on the forward strand.
CGGCGCGAGGTCGGGCGTGCCGTAGGTCATCAGCAGCACCGAGCCCGCCTTCGAGCGCGCGCCCACTGCGCCGAGCGTCGCCTGCATCGCGGCCGGCTCGAGGTACATCGTGACGCCCTCCCAGATCCAGACGGTGCGGAGGTTCGCGCGATGCCCCGCGCGCTCGAGCACCTCGTCGAGCGAGTCGCGCTCGAAGTCGATCGGAACGAAGCGCACCTCGCGCGCGGCCGGCGTCAGCTCGCGCGCTCTCGTCTTCTTGAGGTCTTGCGTGGAGGGGAAGTCGACCTCGAGCACGATGCTCTCGCGCAGCTCGGGCATCCGGAACGCGCGCGCGTCGAGCCCTGCGCCGAGGATCACGAGCTGCGGGAGCCCCTCTTCCGCCTCGCGCCTCACGGCGGCGTCGATCGCGGCCGTGCGGAGCGCTACGTGCGTCAGGAGGCCGGCCGTGGGCGCGGCGATCGCGTCGAGGATCCTCGGCCATCGCGCCGTGAGCGTTCCGAGCGCGTCGAACGCGCGCTGGGCCGAGCGAGGCGCGAGGATTCGCATGCCGCGATCGTTCGCGAAGTCGACCTTGGAGCCGGGCAGGCTCGCGCTGCCGCGGAAGAGCGACACGGCGGCGGCAGTCAGGCTCGGCAGTCCTTCTCGCATCGATCTCCGGCTGGAACGCGGTGTGCTGTGAGCTTCGGTCCGGTGTACCCCGGCACGACCCGACACACGAGCCTCACCTGCGATCGAAGCAGAAAGTATAGCAATTTCATGATCCTTCGACCTTCGTCGCTCCTCCCGGCGCTCGGGCTCGTCTGCCTCGTCGGGTGCGCCGCATCGCACGACGACACGCCGCCGCGAGAGCCTGCCGTCCATCGGCCCGCCGCGATCGCGTGTGACCACGAGCGCGCGCCGGGCTCGTCGCCCATCGGGATGGGCCCGCCCGCCTCGTGCACGACCGACGCGGAGTGCACGTCCGGCGAGAACGGTCGCTGCACCGGCAACAGCCACGACGGCTGGGCGTGCACGTACGACGGCTGCTTCCAGGACGACGACTGCAGCGCGGGGTCGATCTGTCAGTGCGAAGGCGGCTTTCGGTCCGACGCGAACGTGTGCCTCGCAGGCGACTGCCACGTCGACCTCGACTGCGGGCCGCTCGGCTACTGCTCGCCCTCGCTCGGCTCGTGCGGAGACTACGGCGGGATCGTCGGCTGGTTCTGCCACGGAGCCGACGACGAGTGCATCGACGACACGGACTGCCCGGGTGCTGGCGTGCCTTTCGGCGGCGGCTACTGCGCGTTCGATCCGGTCGTCGGGCACTTCCGCTGCAGCACGCAGCAGTGCGCCGGCTGAAGAGCGCGATCACTGCGGGCAGACGCGCGTCGCGATGGTCTCCGCGTCTTGTGCGCGCGTCTCGAGCTCGGCGCACGGGTCGGCGACGGGCGGGTGCAGCGTCGCGCGGATCGCGGTCACGGCCTCGAACGCTGCCTGGGCCGCGGTGGCCGACGGCTCGCGGCCGCGATCGCGCAGGAGCGCCTCGGTCGCGTCTTCCGCGCGCGTCCGGAGGGTGTCCGGCTGCGGGGGAAAGGTCACGGCGTCCAGCAGCGCCCAGATCGCGTCGGCGATCGGCTGGACCTCCTCGCTCGTGACCTCGCGCGGCGGGGAGACGTCCTGGAGGTGCGCCCGGACGAGCTCGAAAGCCGTGTCGTAGGCCGCCTGCGCGGGCCAGTCGGGCTCGGCCAGGACACCCTCGCGACAGGTCGCGAGCTCGGCCGCCAGCTCGTCGGCATCCGTCCGCGACCTGCAGGCCTCGCCCCCCGACGTGTCATCGCCCGATGGGCTCTCGGCGCTCGCTCCGCAGCCAAAGCAGAGCACCACCGAGAGCCAAGAGCAGCGGAGAACGCGCGTCGTCATCGAGGCCCGTCCTATCTCGTCTTGACAGTGGAGGCGAGCATGGGCGCAATTCGCGCTGCTTTGTCCGAATCGGCGATGAGCGGTGAGATCCCGATCGGGGGAGTGCTCGACATCCTTCGGGACATCGAGAGTCGCCGCATCACGGGCCAGATCTGCTTCACGGCGGGCGGCGAGACGGGCGAGGTCGACATCATCGGCGGCCAGATCGCGCTCGATCAGGAGCCGCGCAGAGACGGATCCGATCCGGTGGAGGCGCTGCTCGCCCTGCGTGGCGGGACGTTCGTCGTGCACCAGCGCCTGCCGCCGCTGCCCGTGTCGGTGGGGGACGATGGGCACCGGACCGGCTCGCTCGCGGTGCACGTTCCGGCCGACCTGATGAACTACTGCGAGCAGGCGGGCCTCACCGGCACCCTGCAGCTGCGGAGAGAAGGCGAGCTCGTCGAGCTGGTCTACGAGTCGGGCGAGCTGCTCGCGATCCGCATCGACGGCCGCGAAGGCGCAGATCTGAGCCACGTCTTCGGCTGGGACGAGGGTCGCTTCGAGATCCGCGTCGGGCGCGACGTGCGCTCGCTCGTGCCGGACGGCGTCCCGTCGCGCGCGAGCGAGGACGACGCCGCCGAGCGTGAGCCGACCACGCAGTTCGTCCGCCCGAAGGCGAGCGACGACACGGGCAAGCACTTCCTCAAGGTCTTCGAGGTCGCGCTGACCGACATCGTCGCGACGCGCGAGAAGGCTCGCCCGGCCGCGAGGACCAGCCCGCCGCGCGCGCCGATCGCGAGCGTCCGACCGCCCGCGCTCTCGAGCCCGAAGCGAAAGCGGGAGCCGACGGTGCGCATCGTCTACCTCGCGGGAGACGACGAGTCGGCGCTCGCCGCGATCGATCACGCGACGCGCTACGCATCGACCGGTTCGTCGCAGGAGGAGGTCGTCATCGGAAGAGTCGGGGACCCCGCTCCGAAGGCGAAGAAGGCCGTCGAGGCGGCGCCGAAGGTCGAGAAGACCGCCGAGGCGCCGAAGACCGCGCCGTCCAAGCCGCAGAAGACGGCGCCCAAAGCGCAGAAGTCGCCCAACGTGGTCGTGGAGCCCGAGGAGCCCGTCGAGGCGAGCGAGCCCGAAGCCGCGTCGACGTCGGTCGTCGTCGGCTCGCGCGGCGGCACCGCGCTCGCGTGGTGGGTCGCCGTGGCGGCGCTCGTCCTCGTCCTCCTCGTGATGCTCGCGGAGCTGTTTCCTCCGGCCGGACCCTGAGTGTCCGTGTGGGGTCGTTCCTTCGAGCGCTGCTGATCGTCGCCTTCGTGGCGGCCGGCCCGACCCGCCGTGCCAGCGCGCAGGCGAGCGAGGTAGAGAGCGAGGGCGAGGGCGAGAGCGACGTCGACGGCGAGGTCGAGGCCGAGCCCGACGTCGAGCCCGAGCCCGAGCCCGACGTCGAGAGCGACGACGACGCCACGCCCGAGCCCCTCTCCTACGTCCTCGAGCGCATCCAGGTCCGCGGCAACCGGCGCACGGGCAACGAGGTCATCCTCAACCTCGTTCCGCTCCGCGGCGGCGAGACGATCGACCCCGGCGACGCGCGCCTCGAGCAGGCTCGCTACCAGCTCCTCGGCACGGGCTTCTTCTCCTCGGTCGAGCTCTCGCTGAGGCGCGGCAGCGAGCGCGGGAACGTCGTCCTCCTCGTCCAGGTCGTCGAGCGAAACACGTTCTTCCTCGAGCAGATCGCGCTCGGCGTCTCGCGCGGCTTCGTCGACGTCCGCACGGGCGATACGCGAGGACGAGACTTCGAGCCGTACTTCGGCCTCACCGGCGCGGAGACGAACCTCTTCGGCGCCGGGCTGACCCTCCGCGGCTCGGTCGTCGGCTCGGGCCCGCAACAGGGAATCCGTCTCTCGCTCGCAGATCCCACGTTCCTCGGCTCGACCGAAGCGCTGTCGATCGTCGGGTTCTTCAACCGCGCGCGCGAGTTCTTCGGAGACGACGACGTCCTCGTCACGCCGATCGGCTGCGCGACGTCGATGCCGTGCGAAGCGACGCCCAACGCGATCGTCGAGTACCTCCGCGCCGGAGGCATCGTCGGGGTCACCATCCCGGTGCAGCCCACGCTCCGCTTCGCCGCGCGCTGGGCGTTCGAGGTGGTCGACGTCCTCAACCGGCCCGACGCGGCGAGCGAGCTCGTCGGCACCGAGGTCGTCCCGATCGACTTCGCGATCCACGACGGCACGAGCGAGGTCTCGCGCATCGAGCTCGGCGTCACGCTCGACACGCGTGACGATCCCGTCACCACGCGCAGCGGCGTGGTCCTCGCTGCACAGGTCGACCTCTCCGCGTTCCTGATCGGCTCGAGCTACGACTACTTTCGCGGCGAGCTCACCTATCGGCACTGGGTGACGCTGCCGGAGTGGGACCACACGCTGCGGTTCTCGTTCTTCGGCGCCGTGGCGCTCGGCGACGTTCCGTTCTTTCACCAGCTCTACGCGAGCGACCTCTCCGACCTCATCCCGAGCCGCATGCTCGAGATGAACCTCGATCGCCGCGGTCCACCCAACCTCTTCCGCAACTCGATCCGAGAGCTCCGCTTCGCTCACCTCGCGGCCCGGCTCGACCTCGAGTACTCGGTCCGCATCTTCGGCGGCGATCCCGTCCTCCGCTCCGGCTTCCTCTACGCCAACGCGGGCGTGTACGTGCTCGCGCAGCCGAGCTTCTTCACCCGTCCGATCCCGGGGTACTCGGGCATCGACGCCTTTCCCTGGGACCTGACGTTCGACGTCGGGCTGCGCTTCGAGACGCCGATCGGCGTGTTCCAGATCGGCTTCTCCACCCTCCTCGGGTTCATCAGCTTCGAATGAGCGCGCGAACCGCATCGACGCTCTTCGTGGTCGCCCTCGCCGTCGCGTCGGTGGCGCTCGCGCAGATCGACCAGCGAACGCTCGGCGTCCACTTCCAGGAGGGCACCGCGGACGTCTCGTACTCCGTCGTCGACTTTGCAGACGCCGCCGTGAGACGACGCCTCTCGACCGGAGTCACGCAGACGCTCGTCGTCCGGACGTACGCCTACGAGGCCGGCTCCACCGCGCCGATCGCGGTCGCGATCCGGAGCTGCCGCGTCACCTTCGATCCCTGGCCCGAGAACTTCCGCGTCCACGAACAGAGCGAGTCGATGGATCGCACGGTCGAGCTCTCCTCGCTCGAAGAGGTGATCGCGCGCTGTCTGGTCGCCGACCACGTGCGCATCGGGAACGCGAGCACGTGGGAGCCCCACCACGGTCATCGCATCACGTTCGGGGTGGTCGTCGAGCTGAACCCGCTCACGCCCGACGCCGTTCAGCGCATTCGCCGCTGGCTCGCGCGACCCGAAGGAGGCGCATCCCCGGACGACGCGTTCTTCGGCTCGTTCGTGAGCCTCTTCGTCAACCGCGGCATCGGCGAGGCCGAGCGCACGCTCTCCTTCCGCTCGCAGGACATCGACTGCCCATGAGCGAGCCGTCGAACGAAGAGCCGGCCAGCGAGCAGGCGAGCTCGGACGAGGCGAGCCGGGAGCCGTCGGAGCGGCCGCGCGAGTCGGCGCCGAGCGTGCCGCACCCGCGCTCGTCACCGCCGAAGGCGCCTCAGGACCGCCTTCGCTTCGGTCGCTTCGAGCGGCGTGTCCTCGTCGCGATGGCGGCGGTCGCGTTCGTCCCGCTGCTCACGGCGCTCCTCCTCGGTCGCTCGGCGCTGCGCGAGACCTACGAGGTCGGCGTCAACCGCCGCGTGCTCGGCGAGCTCGAGGCCTCGCTCGAGATCTATCAGGAGCACTTCCAGACGCTGCGTCAGGCGGCGGAGCGGACGGCCTCGCTCGTCGCCACCGACCCGGACCTCGTCCGTGCCGCGGGCGATCGCGAGCGCGTCGGCGAGGCCCTGGCAGCGCTGCTCGAGCGCCTGCCGGACGTCTCGCACATCGACGTCGAGGACGCGGCCGGAGACAGGCTCGGTGCGGTCGATCGCGCGATCGACGAGGAAGAGGTTCGTCCCCTCGCCCTCACGCGCGCGATCGACGCCGAGCCGCCGCTCGTCGTGCACGTGACGGTGATCACGCCCTGGGCCCCGTTCCGGGACCGCCAGCGCGCCGGCGAGCTCGTCGAGACCTACTCTCGCCTCGAGTCCCAGGCCTCGTACGTCTCGAGCTTCTATCTCTTCGCGTACATCGCGCTCCTGCTCGCGGTCATCGTCATCGCGCTCGCCGTGGGCATGGTCGTGGCGCGTCGCGTCACGCGCCGCGTCGTCGTGCTCGCGGAGGCCACGCGCCTGGTCGGTCAGGGCGATCTGACGATCGAGATCCCGACCGACGAGAAGGACGAGGTCGCCGAGCTCACGCACGCCTTCAACGCGATGGTCAGAGACATCCGCGCTTCGCGCGACCGCATCGAGTACCTGCAGCGCATCGGCGCCTGGCAGGAGATCGCGCGTCGGCTCGCACACGAGATCAAGAACCCGCTCACGCCGATCCAGCTCGCGGTGCAGGAGGTCCACAAGACGTATCAGGGCGACGATCCGCGCTTTCGTCGCACGCTCGACGACGCGAAGAGCATCGTGGAGGAAGAGGTCCGTACGCTCCGTCGGCTCGTCTCGGAGTTCAGCGAGTTCGCGCGCTTGCCGGTCCCCGAGGTCCAGCCGGGCGAGCTCGGCGGGCTCGTTCGCGAGTGGACGCGCACGATGGACCCCGAGGCGCTAGCGCTCGAGTCGCAGCACCGCGACGTGAAGCCGCACGGCACGATCGAGCTCGACACGCAGGTCACCGACGAGAGCCTCGAGGTGATGCTCGACCCGATGATGCTCAGGCGCGTCGTGGACAACCTCGTCCGGAACGCGGTGCAGGCCATCCTCGACAAGGGCGAGGACGGTCACGTCGTCATCGAAGCGCGGCGAGACGGCGAGGAGGCGCTGCTCGAGGTGCGCGACGACGGGCCCGGGGTTCCGGCGAAGTCGAGGGAGCGCGTCTTCGATCCCTACTTCACGACCAAGAGCGAGGGGACGGGCCTCGGGCTCGCGATCGTGAAGAAGGTCGTTCTCGAGCACGGCGGGTCGATCTCGTGCGGGGTCGCGAAGGAAGGCGGCGCGGCGTTCAGGATACGCTTGCCGCTTCGGCGTCCGGGACGCAGACAGGAACGAGATGGACGATGATCGACGCGGGGTGATTCGAGCGGTCGGCATCGGCGCGCTGGTGTTCATCGCGGTCATGGCGTTCGGTGCGCCGCGTTTCTTCGGAAGCTCGGGCGTGTCGAGCCCGCTCGTCGGTCGGCCGGCGCCAGAGTTCGCCGCCGAGATCACGGCGGGCGAGGACGCCCAGGATCGGGTCTCGCTCGCGGATCTCCGCGGCAACGTCGTCGTGCTCGACTTCTGGGCGAGCTGGTGTCAGCCGTGCCGCACGTCGATCCCCATCGTCGGTCGCGTCGCAGCCGCACATCGGGCGGAAGGGCTCGTCACGCTGGGGATCAACGTCGAGTCGGATCTTCCCGCTGCGCGCGTGGTCGCGGCGCACCGAGCGCTCGAGATCCCGGTGCCCACGCTCCAGGACCCGAATTTTCAGATCCAGTCGGCCTACGGCGTGTCTTCGCTGCCCACGCTCGTCGTGATCGACCGCGCCGGCATCGTCCGCCGCGTCCACACGGGAGTGCCGGAGGAGCAGTGGCTGGACGAGGTCGTCCGAGAGCTGTTGTAAATGCACGGATTTCATGGGGTTTGACGGGACCGACCAAGCGCCGTAGACTCGGCGCCTCTCGCCGACGTCCGTTTGGTCGCGAGAGGGCGCGCACCCCGGGGAAGCTCGTCTGACGATTTGGGGGCTCTTTCTTTCCGCGGCCTTTTTCGTACGCCGCGGGGCTTCTTCGGAGGTTCCCGAGTGCAGCAGCAGCAGGCGCAGCAGCTCGATCAGCGGCTCTCGGTGCTCAACCGCTTGATCGAGACCGCCAAAGAAGAAACGCGGCAGGACTATCGTCGTCGCGTCGACCTATCGTGGGTCCATCACGACAGTGCGCTCGAAGGTATCGTCTACGTCCCGACCGAGCTGGCGGCGGCGATGGGCGGCCAGGCGCCGACGGACCCTGCGCTGGTGCCGATCTACGACGAGATCCGCCAGAACAAGGCGGCGATCGACCTCGTGCGCGACATGGCTTCGCGCAAGAAGCTCAAGATCGACCTCGACACGCTGAAGGATCTCTACGAGTGCCTCGCGCCGGACGAGGTGGAGGGCAAGAAGCCTCCGGCCTATCGGAAGGACATGCCGCTCCACCGGCTCTACTTCCACGAGATCGCCACGCCGGACAAGATCTCCTACAAGCTGCGGCAGTTCATGCAGTGGGTGAACGCGGTCGAGACGCGCCGCACCACGCACGTCGCCCGGCTCGCTGCGAAGGCGCACTTCCAGCTTCTGCACATCTACCCGTTCCCGAAGCACAGCGGGAAGCTCGCGCGGCTCGTGATGAACCTGATCCTGCTGACGGGTGACTACCCGCCGGCGGTGATCCACTCCACCGAGCGCCAGCGCTACTACGACGCGCTCAAGACGAGCGACAATGCGCTCGCATCGATCGTGCGGGATGCTCTGGTCTCCTCGATCGAGAGCGCGGTCCGCTTCTTCGAGCTCAGCGCTCCGCCGCCCGAGGCGCCGCCGCCCAAGAAGCTCATCCGCACACGCCACTCGAGCCCGCCGCTGAAGCCGACGCCCAACTCGCCGATGCCGCGCCCCCTCGGCACGAGGCCGCTCGGCGTGAGACCGCTGGCGCCGCGCCCGGTGGCGGCCAAGCCTCCGCGCGCGCTCGTCGCGAAGCCGAGCACAACGAAGACGACGGCGACGAAGGCGGTCGCAACCGCCGCGGAGAAGCCGGTCGTGGCGGCCAAGGTCACCGCGTCGAAGGTCACCGCGTCGAAGGTCACCGCGTCGAAGGTCACCGCGTCGAAGGTCACCGCGTCGAAGGCGCCCAAGGCGCCCGCGTCCAAGCCGAAGGCCAGCTCGACGCCGGCGTCGAAGGCGCTGTCGAAGGCTCCGGCGGCCGCGAAGCGCGCGTCCGCGAAGAAGCCGACCAAGAGCGCGCCCGTCAAGAAGAGCGCGTCCAAGTCGAAGTCGAGCGCGAAGGCCAAGGGCCGACGCTGATCCGCTGAGCCGGTCTGGACCGGCCCAGGCCCGGCCCGGCCGGTCGACCTCAGTGGTGCGACGAGGTCGTGATGGCGCGGGCGGCGCCGCTCATCGCGCTGCGCGTGGCGCTCTGTAGCGCCTGCTCGGCGAGCGCACGCTCGCGAGTCGCCCGAGCGCTCGTGAGCGGCTCCGTGCCCGTCGCCGCGCCGTTGAGCGCGGCCCGGATGTTTCGGCTCGGCTCGTCCATGAGGACGAGCGAGACCTCGCACCGGACCTGGAGGTCGCGCCCGCGCGTCTCGGGCCGCACGTGGCTGATGGTGCCTTCCAGCCGGTACTGTGGAAGGTGTCGTGCGGCGATCTGACGGTCCGCATCCGCGCGCGGATCGGCCGCGCTCAGCACGGCGACGCCGCGCAAGACGATCAGCGAGCGGTTCACCTCCTGCCGAAGCACGGCCTCGAGCGGCGCGTGTGCGAAGCCACTGTGGTTCACGAGCGAGCCGAGCACGACCACGTAGCTGGTGCGCGCCCAGTCGATCGCCTGCGCCGGCGGGAGCACCGCGATGACGGGCAAGCGCCGGCTCGGCGCGGGCGTCGCGGGCCCCGTCGGCGCAGTCGTCGTCGCCGACGCGGACATCGCTCGGATGGCTCGCTCCGCGGCGTCGCGCACCTCGCGCTCCGGATCGTGCGTCGAGCGGCGCAACGCCACGAGGGTGCTCGGGTTGGCCAGTCGTCCGAGCCCCTCGGCGGCGGCGGCGCGCACGGCCGAATTCTCGTCGGCGAGCGCACGCACGAGATGCTCGGCCATGCTCGCGTCACCGCTCGACCCGAGCGCACGCGCCGCCCGCACTCGCGCTCGGAAGTCGTGTCCCTCTTCCAGCACGCGGATCACCGTCGTTCGATCCAGCGCAGCGATCGAGCCGAGCCCTGCGTGAAGTACGATGAGCAGCGAGAGCGCGATGGAGATCGCGCTCACCATCGCGGCCCTCGACTTCGGCGCATCGTTCATCGATTCGTTTCGAGGGTCGCAAGCACCCTCGCCCTCCGTCAATGGGTTCGCCTCGACCGAGACGCCACGAGTCGGTGGTGATTCAAACGTACGTCTGAGGTGAGGTGAGGCCGGGTGTGCGTGAGTGCGTGAGAGCGTGAGACGAGATCTAGTCGCGCGTGGCACCCTCGCCACCCATGGCAAAGGCGAAGGTTCTGGTCGTCGACGACGATCGCGCGGTCGGAATGGTCCTCGCGGCGCTGCTCTCCCAGGCTGGGTACGACGCGCAGCACGTCCTCTCGGGGCCCGCGGCGCTCGCCGCGCTCGCGTCGGGGCGAGTCGAGGCGGTCCTGAGCGACGTGCGCATGCCCGAGATGGACGGGCTCGAGCTTCTCGCTGCCGTGAAGAAGCGCGCGCCCGACGTGCCAGTCGTGCTCATCACCGCGCACGGAACGATCCCGCTCGCCGTCGAGGCGATGAAGGCCGGCGCTGCGGAGTTTCTCCTCAAGCCTTTCGATCGCGAGGAGGTCGTCTACACGATCGGCAAGGCCCTCGCGGGCGCGACGAAGCGAGCGGCCGCGCCGCCGGAGCCCGAGCTCGCGAGCGACGGTCCCGTGGTCGGAACTTCGTCGGCGATGGCCGATGCGATGGCGCGCCTCGAGAAGGCCGCACCGACGCTCGCGACGGTGCTCCTTCGCGGCGAGAGCGGGACCGGCAAGGAGGTGGCGGCGCGCGAGCTCCATCGACTCTCACCTCGTCGTGATGCGCCCTTCATCGCCGTTCACTGCGGCGCGCTGCCGGACAACCTCCTCGAGAGCGAGCTCTTCGGGTACGAGAAGGGCGCGTTCACCGGCGCGGTGCAGCGCAAGCCGGGGCGCGTCGAGCTCGCCGCGGGCGGCACGCTCTTCCTCGACGAGATCGGTGACGTCACGCCCGCCGTGCAGGTGAAGCTCCTGCGCCTTCTTCAGGAGCGCGAGTTCCAGCGTCTCGGAGCGACCCATCCCGAGAAGGTCGACGTGCGCTTCGTCGCCGCGACACATCGCGATCTGGAGGCGATGGTGCGCGACGGCACGTTCCGCGAGGATCTGTTCTATCGCTTGAACGTCGTCCCCATCACGCTTCCATCGCTCGCGAAGCGGAGCGAAGACATCAAGGCGCTCGCGACGCGCTTCACCGAAGATCTCGCCGAGCGGAACGGGCGCAAGGGCCTCACCATCGACGCGGCGGCCGTCGAGCTCCTGCGGTCCGCGCCCTGGCCCGGCAACGTTCGAGAGCTGCAGAACTTCATCGAGCGCCTCGTCGTCTTCGCGGGGGAGAACGTGATCACGCGCGCGGACGTGGAGCGGGAGCTCGGCGCGCGCGTCCGGGCGACGCCGATGTCGATGGCCGCCGCCCCGGCAGTCCCGAGCGCCGGATCGCTCGACAGCCAGCGCATGGACGCCGAGCGTGGCGCCGTCCGCGACGCGCTCGAGCGCGCGCGAGGCAACCGCACGCAGGCGGCGAGGCTGCTCGGGGTCTCGCGCCGGACGCTCTACAACAAGCTCTCGGAGCTCGGCATCGACGACGCGTGACCGGGGCGAGCGCTTCCGTCCGCGGTCGGCTCTCTTGCTGTGCAGTGATCACCCGCCGGTGATCACTCGGAACTTCGCGCGCCGCGCCTTCGCCTGCTCGTCGCTCGTGTCCGCCGCAGCGTCGCTCTTCTCGACGAAAGGCTCGGCCGCGGGCCTGTCGTCCTTGCGGGCGCCCGAGATCGGGCGCAGCCGCGGCACGGGCGGCGTCGGCCGCGACCGGAGCGACTCCGGCAGCTCGTCCTTCGGGAGGTGCGAGGCGATCTGCACGCCCTGACCACTCGCGCGATCGAAGAGCCCGTAGATCGACTGCCACGGAAACGTGCAGCGGGTCACCTGCCCGGCGAACGCGAGGTCGCAGTGGAGGCCGTCATCGTCGTAGACGAGGTTCAGGGGGTAGCCCGGATCGAGATCGATCACGAGGCTGTCCTTCCATCGCTCGCGGACGTGCTCGGGGACGACGACGTCGTTTCTCCGCGCGTCGAGACGGATGCGAGGCGTCTTTCCCGCCGCGTAGAGCTTCTCGATCCCCTGCTGGATCGGGTGCGTCGAGCCGCCCTCGCCCTCGCCGCCGATGCTGCGCTTCTTGCCGCCGCCGGGCCCGCTCTTCTTGCGGAGCGTCACGAGGCGAACGACTCCGCGAGCGCGTCGATCTGTGCGCGCCGGAATTCGGGCGCGAAGAGCATCGGAAGGGTGGTGCGCGGGATCGAGGGGAGCTCCGCGGCCAGGCGCGCGAGGCTCTGCTCCTGGACCTCCTCGCGCGTCGCACGGCCCGCGCCCGAGAGCGCGAGCCCGCGCACCACGGAGCCCTCGGTCACGGCGTCTCGAAGGGCGTACACCTCGGAGCGCTCCTTCGGGGAGAAGAGACGCGGGAGGACCTGGTTGACGACGAGCGCGGCGACCGGGAGCGAGAGCTCGGTGGTCAGCGCGCGGTGCAGCTCGATCGACTCGTTCACCGGCATGTCCTCCGCCAGCGTGACGAGCACGCTGCCCGAACGCGAAGAGTCCTTGAAGAGCGTGACCGCCTCCTCCGCCTCGCGGCGCAGGAGTCCGGGCGGCGCGACCTCGGTGATGACCTTTGGCACCCGCAGCATCTCGAGGCCGTGTCCCGTCGCCGGCGCGTCGATGATGACCAGATCGTAGCGAGGCCGCCCGTCAGGCAGCGTCTCCTTGGTGTGGAAGTACGCTTTGCCGAGCATCGACCACGCCTCGATGCCGGGCGTGCCACGCAGCAGCGCCGAGACGACGCGGTTCTCGAACACGGCCTTGTAGAGCGTGCGCGAGCGCAGGATCATGAGCCCGTATTCGGCGAGCGCCTGCTCGGGGTGCATATTCACGGCGTCGAGGTTCGGCGCGACGCGCACGTTCTCGGTGCCGATCGGCGAGACCTCGAGCAGGTGCGAGAGCCGCTCCTTCGAGTTGCACATCGCGAGCAGGACGCGCTTGCCGCGCTTCGACGCCGCGACGGCGAGGGACGCGGCGACGGTGGTCTTCCCGACGCCGCCCTTGCCGATGACGAAGAGGAAGCGGTGATCACGAAGCGCGCGTGCCACGGCGGGCGAACGTAACGGAAAGGCCCAGCAGAGCAAGGCGCATCGCCGAGAACCCGGTTTTTCGACGGACCGCGCCGCACCCGGGCGGGGTACGGTGCACGCCTCGCGCAGAAGCCCGGGGCTCCGTTCCGGACAGCGCGAGAGGGGGACCCATGACGAATCGCACCACGTGCTCGATGATCGTTCTCATGCTCGCGCTCGGCGCTTGCGGCGGGACGGAGGAAGCCGCGCCGCCAGGCACCGACCCGACCGGAACGACCGCTCCCGTCGTGCCCGCAGGACCCACGGCGCCGGCGACCGGGCAGGTGTGCGCCGCCGAATCACACACGTGCGTCCTCCAGCCCGCGGGCACGGTCGTCTGCACCGGGCGCAACCGCGACGGTCAGCTCGGTGACGGCACCGCGCAGGATCGCCTGACGTTCGTTCCCGTGGTCGGTCTCACGCACGCGATCGACATCGACTGCGCCTACAACCACACCTGCGCGGCGCGCGCGGATGGCCACGTCGTCTGCTGGGGTCGCGGCGACGAAGGTCAGCTCGGTGCGCAGACGACGCCGGTGCAAGCGCCCGTCGAGATCGCCGGGATCACCGACGCCGTCGAGGTCAGCACGGGCCACTCGTTCTCGTGCGCGCGCCGACGCACCGGCGCCGTGGTCTGCTGGGGCGAGGGCAGCGACGGCCAGCTCGGCAACACTGCGCGCGCCGATAGCCGCACCCCCGTGGAGGTCTCCGGGCTCGCCGATGCGGCCGAGATCGACTCCGGCTACGTTCACACGTGCGTGCGTCGCACGACGGGCGCGGTCGCATGCTGGGGCGGCAACAGCTCGGGAGCGCTCGGTACGGGCGACACGACCGCAGCGAACCATCCGGTCGACGTCGCCGGGATCACCGGCGCAACGCTCGTCGGGACGGGCGGCTATCACAGCTGCGCGGTCAGCCCCGCCGGTGTCCAGTGCTGGGGCAACAACTACAACGCGCAGGTCGGCAACGGGCACGAAGAAGAGCAGAGCGTCACGCATCCGGCGACCCTCGAAGGCCTCTCGGGCGTGACCGCGCTTGCGCTCGGTGCGCAGCGCACCTGTGTCGCGACGGCGACCGAGGTCCGATGCTGGGGGTACAACAACTTCACGGCGGGTCTGCTCGGCATCGAAAACGACCAGCTCCGCAACATGCTCACGCCGACCGTCGTGCCCGGCATCACGGACGCGGCCACGCTCGGCAGCGGCTACGACTTCACGTGCGCGATACGCGTCGGCGGCGCGCTCTCGTGCTGGGGCTCGGGCGATGACGGACAGATGGGTGAGGGCGAGCGGCGCGGCCATGCGGCGCGCGACGTCTCCGCGAACATCCTCACGCTCGCGCCGCCCGCCTCCGTGCCGGCGACGTTCGCCCCCACGGCGGGCGCCGAGCTCCACGTCAGCCCGCACCTCGCGCTGGGCAGCTCGCACGCATGCACCGTCCTCGCCGACGGTCACGTTCGTTGCTTCGGCGAGAACGGCGACGGGCAGCTCGGCAACGGGTCGACGCTCTCCGTGAGCTCGAGCAACGCGCAGCCCGTTCCGGGGATCACCGACGCGGCCCACGTCTACGCCTACAACCAGACCACCTGCGTCGTCCGAGCGAACGGACAGGTCGCGTGCTGGGGTCATCTCGCGGGCAACGGCACGACGACGCTTCCGCAGTCTTCGAGCTTGCCCGTGTCGATCGCGTTCACCGACGCCACCGACCTCGCGATCGCGAGCGGCACGCTCTGCATCGTGACGCGCGAGGGCGGCGTGTCGTGCCTCGGCGCGGGCGGCTCCGGGCAGCTCGGCAATGGCGCGCGCGAGGACAGCGCCGATCCCGTCGCCGTCCCCGGGCTCACCGACGTGAGCCACCTCGCTGCGACGTCCAGCACGTTCTGCGCGCTCCGAAACGCGGGCACGGTCGCCTGCTGGGGCTACGACGGCTACGGCGAGTGCGGCAACGGCGCTGACCCGTGCGGGCCTGCGCCCGTCGAGGTCGCGGGCCTCTCACGCGTCAGCCAGATCGACGGCTGGGGCTACAATTTCTGCGTCGTCGCCAACAGCGTCGTGTCCTGCTGGGGCGCGAACGACTACGGACAGCTCGGTAACGGCCATGCAGAGCGCTCCGAGCACGGCGAAGCGCCCGCGGCGATCCGCAGCATCCGCAACGCGACCGAGGTCGGCGTCGGCTCGGGCTCGCAGTGCGCGACGACGAGCGCGGGCGAGGCGTACTGCTGGGGCTCGAACTCGTCCGGCGCGTCGGGCGCGGACGACTCCGCTGAAGACGGGCACAACCCGGAGACGAGCCCGGTGCAGGTCCATCGCACGGCCGATCCGGCCGTCGCTGCCTTCACCCCCTACCTCAGCACCGACTGCGGCTCGAGCTTCTGCTGCGGCATCCACCGCGACGGCAACGTCTCTTGCTGGGGCAGCACGCCGCTCGGCGGCTCGGGCGGCTTCCTCGGCTTCTCGGCGGTCCGCAGCCAGCATCCGATCGTCGCGCCCGGCGTGACGATCCCGATCGCGGCCGCTACGCCGGAGTGACTGCAGGGGTGCTCGCGTAGCCGACCGCGTACGGAAGCGCTCGCTGCGAGCGCGGACGGAAGCGGTCGGCGCAGCGAGCCGATTCGTTCGGAAGCAGCCCTGGGGTCTGACGGCCAAAGCCCTCGTAGCGATCGATCAGGATCGCTCGGGGGGCTTCTCCGTTTCCGTCTCCTCCGCGAGGGCCGGGAGTCGATCGCTCAGGGCGTTCGCGTACGCATCGAGCGTCCGCTGTCTCGCGCGTATGTGGCGCGACATCAGAAGGCGCGCGACTCCGTACATGATCAGGACCCAGACCGGGACGGCGAGGAGGATCCAGATCGGCTGCTGCCCAGAGACGATCCAGATCACCGTGGCGAGCGCTGCGACGCCGCCCGCTCCTCCGACCACACCGCCGACCATCGCGCCCGTCACGAGCCCGATCCGCTCGGCGACGCGCAAGGTGGTGAGGTCGCCCTCGCGGCGCAGCGTGACGTCGAGATCTCTCTCGCTCGAGCGCCAGACGGCCACGGAGTCTCCGGCGGAGAGCCTGCCCGGTTGGTTGACGACGCGCTCCGTCCCGATCAGCGCTCGGCGATGGGCCTTCTTCGAGAGCACACCCACGCGCTCGTGCGACGCGACGATCGTGAGAGGCACGCCGAACAACGTCTCGGCTGGTCGCTCGCCGATGAGGAGGCGAGCGTTCTCGGCCTCGAGCGACGCAACGCGCTCTTCGAGGGATGCGAGATGCGCTGCGCGCGCCTCTTCGTCCTCGCGATACGGCATCAGCTCGTCAGAGCCAGCCGCGTCGCTTGAAGAACATGACCATGCCGATGGCCGTGAGCGCCATCGCGCCGAGCGCGAACGGGTAGCCGAGCGCCCAATGAAGCTCGGGCATGACCTCGAAGTTCATGCCGTAGAGCCCGGCGATGAACGTGAGCGGAAGCATGATGGTGCTGCTCAGCGTGAGCACCTTCATGACCTCGTTCATCTTGTGGCCGTTGATCGAGATGTACGCCTCCATCGCGCCGTTCACGATCTCGCGGAAGCTGTCGTTGAGGTCGACGACGCGGACGAAGTGATCGTAGGCGTCGCGAAAGAACGGGCGCACTTCCTCGGGGATGAGCGCGTAGTCGCCTCGTCCCAGCCGGTTGAGGATCTCCTTCTGATGCAAGCCCACGCGCCGTAGCCGCTGGAGCTTGTGCTTGAGCCCGAAGACCTGCTCGAGCAGCTTCGGGCCCGGGCCCTTCACGATCTGCGTCTCGAGCTCGTCGATCTCCTTGTCGAGCAGATCCATCAGCGGGAGGTACCGATCCGTGATCTCCTCGACCATGAGGTAGGCGATGAACGCCGCGCCCTTGCGCAGCTCGAGCGGCTTCTTCTTCACGAGCTCGAGCACCATGCGCGCGGCCGAGCTGTTCTCCGGACGGCTCGAGACCAGCCAGTTCGGTCCGATGAAGAAGTCGAAGTCGCACGTCTCCACTTCGCCGGTCTTCTCCGCGCCCTGGATGAGCGAGTGGAAGACCAGGTAGAGATATCCGTCGAAGCGCTCGGCCTTGGGCGTCGGTGCGTCGGCCAGCATGTCTTCCACCACGAGGGGATGGAGCAGGAGCACGTCCTCGAGGAGGCGCTTCTCGTTCTCCCCGGGGTCCGACATGTCGATCCAGACGATCGCCTGCTCGTCCGCGATGAGCTTCGGGAGCTCTTCCTCGGTCGCGGTGTAGAGGTCGGTGTCGTTCGGGCGGAGGGCGAGGATGCGTATCGTCACGGCGCGGGATTCTACCGATCTTCGGTCCGTGTGGATCGCCTCGTACGAATCGCGAACGGCGAGAGTCCCCGCGCCGGCCCGCTCATCGCGCGCCGGACCATGCTGAAGCTCGAGCCGGGGTGCCAGAAGAGGTAGCCGTCCGCGCCCCCGCCCCGCGCGCCGCGGAGCTGCTCGGCGATGAAGCCCGGTCCCCACTCCTCGGCGCCCTCCTCGAAGGCCTGCAAGAACGGCCGGATGACCGGCTCCGGGCCGAGCCGGTCTCGGAGGCGCTGCACGCCGATCTGCACCAGGCGACGCGCACGATGTGGCGTCCCGAGCTCCCAGGCCGTCATCGAGTTGAGATAGAGCATCGGCGTGAAGACCTCGACGTGCGCCGTCCAGAGCGCGAGATCCTGGCCGAGCCCCGAGCGATCGCCGGCCCAGTAGGCCTGGATGCCGAACACGTCGACGCCGATCGGGATGTCGATCGCCGAGTCGATGCGGGCGAGGAGGCCGAGGAGGAGATCCCGACGCTGCACGTCCGGCCGCTCGTGCGGATAGCGCGCGAACGGCGTTCCGTCGTCGACCGGGAAGCGGATGTAGTCGAGCTGGATCTCGTCGAAGCCGAGCGCCTCCGCCTCGTTCGCCACTGCCACGATGAGGTCGTGGTTCCGCGTGTCCCACGGGTCGAGCCACTGGCCGCCCGTGCCCCAGCTGGTCCAGACCTCGCCTTCGTGGCGAGGACGCGCGTCCATGATGGCGCGATCGGGCTGTCGAGTGGCGAGCACCCTGTCGTTGAAGCAGACGATGCGCGCGACGGCGCGGATGTGCTCGGCGTGCAGCGCAGCGATGAGCGCGGGCACGTCACCGAGCATTCCGGTCTCTTGAGGCTCGAGCTCGGGGATGTGCGTGTCCCAGTGCACTCGGCCCGCGGCGTCCTTCAAGTCGATGACCGCCGTGTCCATCCGCGCGCCATGGATCATCGCCACGAGCCCGGCGGGTCCGCTCAGCCGCACGGCGGGGCCGGTGATGTACAGACCGTGGCTCTGTCGGGCCTCCGGTGTGATGGCGTCCGCCGCGTCCTGCGTATGAGCGGCAGGAGCTCCAGTGAGGGTCAGGCTCGCGGCGAGCACCAGGAGGAACAGGAGACGGAGTGAGGTCGCGCGTTGCACCGAAGCAGCGTTACACGGTCTCGGCCCACACCGACAAGAACCGTGCGTCCACGATCTCGGGCACGGGGGCGTCGAAGCGGGAACAGTGCATCGAAGCGCCTTCTGTCCGAGGCCGTGGAGTGTCCTATGGTGCGCGTCATGTTCGCACGCGCTCTCTGCCTGCTGCCCCTCCTGATCGGCTGCGCGGGTGCGGTCCCGCGTCCTCCTCACGCCCGCGAGGATGCCGGCGCCTTCGCGCGCCTCTCGTCCATCGTCGGCGCGTGGGAGGCCCAGACCGAGACGGGGGCCCTCACAGCGGACTACGCGCTCATCTCCAGGGACAGCGCGCTCGTCGAGAGCTGGGTCACGCCGGGCGGCACGCACACTCTGACCGTCTATCACCCGGACGGTCCGACCGTTCTCCTCACGCACTATTGCGCGCAGGGCAACCAAGCACGCCTTCGGCTCGTCGAAGCGAGCGAGTCGCGCTTTCGCTTCGAGCGCGAGGACGCGACGAACGTGCTCGCCGGCCAGTCGGTGCTGACCACGCTCGAGCTCTCGCTCGAGGACGGCGCCCTGGTCCGAACGGAGGTGTACGTCGACCCGGCCGGCACGCCCGAACGAACCGTGCTCCGCTTCGAGCGCGCTCGGCCTCCGACCTGATGCCATGCTGCGCGCCATGCTCGCCTCCGCGCTCTTCGATCTCGATGGCCTCCTGATCGACAGCGAGCCGCTCTGGCGGTGCGCGGAGGTGGAGCTCTTCGGGACGGTCGGTCTGCAGATGACCGACGCCGAGTGCGAGGAGACGACGGGCCTGCGCATCGACGAGGTCGTCCACCTCAGGCATCGCCAGCGGCCCTGGACGTCGCCGAGCGTCGAGGAAGTGACTGCGAAGATCATCGATCGAACGATCGCGCTCATCCGCGCACGAGCGGCCGCGAAGCCGGGCGTGCCCCACGCCATCACGATCTGCCGTGAGGCGGGCCTACGCCTCCTGGTCGTGTCGTCCTCGCCCACGCGGCTGATCGAAGCGGCGCTCGAGCGGCTCGCGGTGCGCGATCACTTCGAGGGCATCGTCAGCGCCGAGCACGAGCCCTACGGCAAGCCGCACCCCGGCGTGTTCCTGCGCGCCGCGTCGCTCCTCGGCGTCTCGCCGCTCGACTGCCTCGTGCTCGAGGACTCGCTCAACGGCGTCATCGCCGCGAAGGCGGCGCGCATGACGTGCATCGCCGTTCCGGAGCGGCCGGATCCACGCTTCGCGCTCGCCGATCTGGTGTTGCCGTCGCTCGAAGCGCTCGATCGACGCGCGCTCGGCGTGCTCGTCGGCTGAGCCAGTCGACTCATCGATCCGAGCCGAACCCGGAGCCCTCGAAGATCTCGGGCTGCGTTGGTGCCATGGGCACTTCGAGGACGGGCTCGTCGAGGACGGGCTCGTCGAGGGCGGGCTCGTCGAGGACGGGCTCGTCGGGAACGGGCGCGGGCGGGACTGCCTCGGACCTCGGGCGCGTCGCGGGGCTCCGATGCCACGCGCGCGGCCCGCGCCGCTGAGCGCGAAGGGGCGCCTCGTCCGGATGGAGGAGCAGGACCTCCTGACCCGGCACGATGCCGAGGTCGGCCGGCAAGACCTCGGGCTCCGGCGGAGGCGCAGCCGGGAGCGGCCGCGGCGCGGGCAGACCGGGATCGCGAACGCGGACCACGCGCGTCTCCGTCGTCGTGTGGTGCGGAACGAAGTGCGGCAGGCCCTCCGCCATCCGCCCCGGCGCCGTCTCTCGCGTCGTCCCGTACACGGCGCCGCCGACCATGAACAGGCCGAGCGCGTACGCGACCGCCACGAGCCACCAGGGCATGGCATCGGATGCCGCGGACAGCGCGGCCTCGTGCGTCGGCGCCACGTTGCGCTCGGCGCGCGTGGGCGTGTGCGCATCGGGCGAGGTCCGCGCGAGGGCCGGCGGATCCGAGACGGGAAGGTGCAGGCCGCTCGCGTCCTCGTCGATCGAGGCCGGCCGGGCGGCATCGAGGAGCAGGCGTCGCAGCTCTCGGGCGTTCGCGGGCCGCGACTCGCGGTCTCGAGACATGCCGGCCGCCACGACGGCGCTCAGCTCCGGGATGTCGGGCCGGAGAACCGCCAGCGGGACGTGCGTGCCGTCGATGACCTTGAAGAGCACGCGACCTGGGTGCTGATCCGTGAACGGACAGCAACCAGCGAGCATCTCGTAGAGCATCACCGAGGCCGCGTACACGTCGACCCGCTCGTCGAGGTCGCACCGACCTTCGGCCTGCTCCGGCGCCATGTACTCCGGCGTCCCGGTCACGCGGCTCAAGTCCGTCCCGCAGCGACCGCGCCCCAGCTCCGAGCGAGGATCGATCGAGAACGCGATCCCGAAGTCGATGAGCCAGGCGAAGACGTCGCGCTCGTCCGCCATCGTCCCGAGCATCACGTTCGCCGGCTTCATGTCCGCGTGGAGGATCCCTGCGCGATGGACCGCTTCCAGCGCGCCGAGGACCTGCGACATGATCTGAACGACCTCGCGCGTCGCCAGCCTCGGCTCGGTCGCCATCCGCTGCGCGAGCGCCATGCCGTCGAGCAGCTCCATCACCATCACGGGCTCGCCGTTCTCGGCGATGCCGAAGTCCACGACGTTGATGACGTTCGGGTGGTGCACCGACGCGGCGAGGCGTGCTTCGCGGAGAAAGCGCTGCGCGGTCTGCTGCGCATCGCGGCTCTCCACGTCGATGAATTTCACGGCCACCTCGCGGCCGAGCGTCATGTGGGTTCCGAGCCAGACCTGGCTCATCCCACCGACCGCGAGCAGCCTCTCGAGCCGGTACTTCCCGCCGAGCAGCACCGAGCCTCTGGCGCGCACCGCGCCTTGGTCGTCCCTTGCGATGGGAGGAAGCCGGGGAGCGTCGAGCCCGTGCTGCAGCACCACCGGCGATGCGCGCTCCGAGGGCGGCTCCTCCCCAGCGAGCGAGTCCGGGTTCCGATACGCGTTCGGTCGTTCGAGCACGGCGCCCACCCTCCAGCTTCACGTGGCGACACACGTGAAGCTGCAAGAGCGTGGCCATCTCAGCCGTCGTTCATCACCGGCGCGCGCCCGTGGAAAAGCGTGCGGATGGATCTCGAGAGCCGCGCGTGCTGTGGGCCGTTGCCTCGATGGTCTGGCGTAGACGCCCCGGCGCGCGCGCTCAGCGCACCGCTTCGAGCCTCGACTCGCGGCGGATGCGAGCGCGCGCCACTTCCACTCGCTCGTGCTCGAGCCGGAACGGGATCGTGCGGCTCGAGTCCAGCGATCGGATGCGCAGCTCGCCCGTGATCGGACGGTGATCGTCGAGGTGCGTCCTGCCCACCTCGATCACGTAGCTTCCGACCGTCGCCCGAGTGAGGCCCAACGTCTCCCGACCGATGGCCGCCGCGTCGCGGCCGACCACCGTCGTTCGTCCGCCCATCCACGAGATGCGCGTGCCGTCCGGCGCGACGATCGTGATGTCGAGATCGACGGCGCCCGACCAGCTCGCGTCAACCGAGAGGTCGCGGTGCGAGGACCCCGCCGAGGGGAGGTTGCCAGCGATGTCCGAGGCGCGGGCTCGCGTCCGCTCGTCTCGAACGGATGCCAGCAGCGCATCGGCGAGCGATCGGAAGCCGGCCGTGCGCTCGCACCGGAGCGCCGCCCCGACGAGCGCCGGGTCGCCGAGGTGCGACTCCGCGATCGAGACACGCGAAGCGCACGCGCGCTCGGTATCGCCGGCGCGCTCGAGCGACGACGCAAGACGCTCTTGCAGGGCCTGATCGTCGGGACGCAGGTCGAGGACGCCGGAGAGCACGCGGATGGCCTCGTCCCGCTGGCCCATGCGGCCGAGAACGTCGGCGCGCGCCGCCAGCGCTTCGGGGTCGAGACGGTCGCGCGAGATCCACGACTCCGAGATCTCGAGCGCCCGGTCGAGCCGACCGACGCGCGCGAGCGCACGCACCGCTGCCCGGTGACGATCCCGACTGTCCGGCGCGAGACGGAGCTCCTCTTCGGCGCGGCTCGCCGCTTCGATCTCGCGCTGTCCGGGTACGCCGTCCGCGGCCACGTCGCCGGTGCGGTACCAGACGCGGTGCATCCACTGACCCGGACGCGACGGCGTGGGCCGCGCCTGTGCCATCGGCGCCGCAGCCCGCTGCTCGGTGACCGTCGCGCTCTGGCGAGCGGACTGCTCGCGGTCCATGGGCGCCTCCGCTTCTGCCGAGGGCTGCGCCGAGGCGTCGGCCCTCACCGGCGGTGGTGCCGGTGCCGGCGTCGCGGACGTCGATGGCCGGGGTCCCGCCGAGCGACCGCGCGCGACGGCGTCCGGCGCGACCGCGCCGCCAGCCAAGTCCCTGTCGTCCAGCCCGGCGAAGCCTGCGCCGTCGCCCGCGCGCGAGCTCGAGTGGCCGCTCGCACCGACCGAGCCGAGACCGGCCTGGGCCTGCAGCTCGTCAGCGACCTGGGCATCGCCCTCGGCGTTGTCGCCCTCGGCCTCTTCTTCACCGGTCCACTGCGCCGTCTGCTCGGTGCGATCGACGCCGAACGCGCGAAACATCGCTTCGCTCTCGAGCACGAGCAGCGAGGTGTGACGGCTCATCACCGAGTAGGCGCGCGAGAGCGCGATGATGCGCGGCTCGTCCTCGCCGCGGTCCTGGAGCTCGAGGCGCTCGATCGTTCCCGACGCCCAGAGCGAGGGGACGAACAGGTTGCCGGCCGCCGTGCTCGCGACGACGTGCACGGGGTAGGTCTGCTCGAAGGGCGCGCCGCCCACGTTGCCGTGCAGCGTGACGCTGCCCGTGACGTCCGCGCGATCCATGCGCGCGACGATGACGACCTCCTCGCCTGCGCGAATGGTCGGTAGCTGCGTGGGCGCCATCTCGGAGAGCCCTTCCGGCAGCGTGACCTCCGCATCGCGGAGCGAGACGCCGTACGTCGTCTCGAGAACGGCGAGCGCCGTGCTCGCGGCGCGCTCGCCCGGAACGAACGGAACGTAGTGCCCGCCGCCGGCGCGGGCGATCGCCGAGAGCGTCACCGAGTCCGCCTCCTGCCCGATGCCGAGCGTCGTGAAGGACACGTGCTCGCTCGCTGCGAAGGACTCGGTCGCCGTCGCGATCGCACCCGCGCCGCGATGACCGACCGACGCGATCCCATCGCCGACGTAGATCACGTGGACGTCGCGCGCCGCGTCTCGGTCACGCACGTGGCTCACGCGCCTCAGCGTCGCCACGAGGTCCGAAGAGCCGGCGGGCTCGACGTGCGAGAGCCACTCCGTCGCCGCGGCGACCTCGCTCGAGGACGGCGTGCGGAAGCCGCGCGGGCTGTTGCCCTCGTCCATGGAGCGACACTCGAAGTCGCACGTGAGCAGCGTGAACCGGTCGCGACGATCCATCTCGGCGATCATCCCGATCGCCACGGTGCTCGCGCGCTGGAAGCGCTCGCCCACCATCGACTGGCTCGAGTCGAGCACGATCACGTAGTCGTGCGGGTGACCTTCGGTGCGGGCCGGAAGGCGCGGATGCAGCGCGAACGCCACGTAGCCGCGCGGATCGGCGGCGAGCGCGCGCTGCGCCGCGACCACGTCGTCGTCGTGCTCGCGCGAGTGCTCCGGCGGCGCCGTCGCGGCCGGGCCGGAGTACGAGTAGTAGGACAGCTCGGCCTCGCCCTCGGGGCGCTCGTAGTCGATCACGATGTCGCCCGCGGGGAGGAAGTCCCGAGCGGCGTAGTGCAGCACCTGGCCGCCGTCGCTCCGGGACTGATCGAGCACGTAGCCGCTCGCGCGGACCGCAGTGCTCCCGGCGACGCGGACGTCCACGTCCAGCTCACCGATGCGCAGCGTCCCGTCGCGCGAGTGCGCCAGCGGGTACACGTAGCGCCGTCCTTCGGTCGTCGGCGGGATCACCTGGGTGTAGGCCAGCACGATGCGCCGCGAGCCGTGCGCGGGGATCGGGAAGATGCGCAGCTCGAAGTTACCGCCGCGCTGCCACTCGAGGAGCGCCGGATCGCGCCACGGACCGGGGACCCAGATGTACTCCTCGTGCGGGTCGCGGTGCGCGACCGGCGTCGCGTGACGGATGACGCCCGCCCAGATCTGCGAGGCGCGGTTTCGTGCGACGAACGCGCCCTCTTGGAGCTGCCCGTCCACCTCGAGCGCGAGGCGCGAGATGCGGGCATCCGACGGAAGCGGGAACCGGTACGTGCCCTCGAGCTGATCGCCCGAGTCGTTCTGGAAGACCTGTTCGATCTCCGTGCGCGCCACGTTGCCCGCGATGCGAACGCGGACGTGCTGGCTCTGCACGAAGAGCGGACGCTCGCGGTCCTCGCGCTCACCCGGGCGTCGCGCGCGAAGCGAGCCGACGCCGGGGATCGTGGAGGCCTCCGCCGTGTGCGTGCCGTTGTCCTCGTCGAGCGAGGCCCATGCGACGGCGCGCGCGAGATCGATCGTCGGCGCGACCTCCGGCCGTCGGCCGGTGCGCAGGATGCCTTCCTCTCCAGCTTCCACGTCGGCCTCGCCCGAGCCCTGGCTCGCGACGTGGACCTTGCCGCGTGTGACGCGGACGCTCGTGATGTCGGGGGTCGCCGCGAGGACGAAGCTCGTCCCGAGCACGTTCACCCGGCCGGTGGGCGTAGTGAAGACGGCTTGCGGCCCGTCGTCGAGGTGGGCGATGTCGGCGACGATCTCGCCGCCGCGCATGTCGAAGTGCCGGCTGTGCTGCGCGTCGAGGAGCACTTCGGTCGAGTGGTTCAGCACGAGCTCGGAGCCGTCCGAGAGCGTGATGCGCGCCCGGGTGCGCTCGTCGGTGCGCAGCGTCGCGCCGACGGGGAGCGTCGCGCCGATCGCGACGGGCGCGAACGCGCCTCCGGCGGGCATGACCTCCACGCCGGTGCCCGTCTCGCCTGCGGCCGCGCGAACGACCTGCGCGAGCGTTCCGGTGAGACCCTCGGCGCTCGCGAGCTGCGCGTGGTCCGCCCCATGGCCCGAGGGCCAGAAGACGAACGCCGCGGCCGCTGCGGCAGCCACGCCCATCGCCGCGAGCGCGGAGAAGAGGACGATGACGCGGCCCATCCCGGCCCGTTCCGACTTCGGTGCGGCGACGCGGTGCTCGCCCTCGCGCTCGGCGCGCGCCTCGGCGAGCGAGATCACGGGGCTCGACTGGGGCACCGCGAGCGTCTTCGGCGTGCTCGACGCTCGCGTCGCGTCGCCCGCGGACTGCGGCGAGGCCGTCGCGGTCGGCGATGCGCTCTCGTCCTCGCCGTCGGTCGGCGATGCGCTCTCGACCTCGGCGTCCGTCGGCGATGCGCTCTCGACCTTGCTTTCGGTCGGCGTCGCGCTCTCGACCTTGCTTTCGGTCGGCGTCGCGCTCCCGTGCTCTCCGGGCGCAAAACCCGGCTGCGTCGTGCGCTCCGTGCCGAAGCTCTCCGCCTTCGCGTCGATCGCGGCGAGGATCTTCGCCTCGAGATCCTCGGGCATCGTCCAGTCGTCGCCCGCCCCGACGAGACGCTCGGCGACCTCGCCGGCCTCGTGCCGCAGATCGCGCGCCTGATCGTCATCCGCCAGGAACTCGGCGTGCCGCTCGATCGCCGCGCGATCGCCGTCGACGATCGGGCCGAGGTCGTCGAGGAACTTCTCCATGTTTTCCATACGAACCTTGTCGGTTGAGACAGTCATCGCTCGGCCTCCATCGAAAGCAGCTCTTTCATCCGTGCGAGCCCGCGGCTGACGCGCTTGCGCGCCGCCGCTTCGTCGATCGCGCAGGCCACCGCGATCTCCGCGTAGTCGAGCCCCGCCTGGTACCTCATCACCACGGCATCTCTCTCGGAGGGCTTCAGCTCCTCGAGCGCCCATCGCACGCGCTCGGCCCGGCGCTTCTGCTCGAACACTTCGTCCGGAAGCCGCGCGGCCTCCGTGGCGTCGTGCACGAGCCTGAGACGCCTCTCACGCCGGCCGCGCATCTCGAGCCGCCGCGCGCACATGCGCCGCGCGATCCCGAAGAGCCACGCCCGCACGCTGCCTTCCCCGCGGTAGTCGCGGAAGCCCTCGTGCGCGGCGATCAGCACCTCCTGGGCGCACTCGTCGGCCTCGGCTTGCGTGCCGAGCATCGCCATCGAGAGGCGACCGATCGACGCTCCGTGGAGGCGCACGCAGAGGGCGATGGCCCCGCGGTGATCCCCTGCGTGGACGAGACGAAGCACCGGGTCTTCCGGCGCGGGCATGAGGGCTGAGGCGGCTAGCATCACCCGGCATGTGACCGCGACTCTCACGCCTGTGACGAGATTTCTTTTTCGGCCTGGCCAGAGCCGTTTGCTTCGCCTCTGATACGTCGAGGAACCGCTCCGATTCAGCGGGAAATTCCACGCGTGACAGGCTCGAGACCGCGCGCGACCATGCGCGAAAGTCATGCAGGACCGTGTCGACGTACTGGTGGTGGGAGGGGGGCCGGCGGGGCTCTCGGCTGCTCTGAACCTGCTGCGGGCGGAGAAGAGCGTGGTCCTCGTGGACGCGGGCACGCCCCGGAACGCGGTGGCCGAGCACGTCCACGGCTTCCCGACGCGGGACGGGGCGAGCCCGGCGGACCTCCGCGCGGCAGGTCTCGCCGACCTCGCGCCCTACGCTCGCTTCACGCACCAGCAGGCGCGCGTCGACGAGATCGGTCGCCGTGGCGCCGGCTTTCTCGCGCAGCTCTCGGACGGGAGCCGGATCGAGTCGAGGCGCGTGCTGCTCGCCACCGGGATCGTCGACGTGCTGCTCCCGATCCCGGGCCTTGCCGAGCACTGGGGCAAGAGCATCTTCGACTGCCCGTACTGCCATGGGCACGAGCTCGCGGGGACGCCGTGGGCCGTGCTGAACACGAAGGTGCTCGGGCTGCGCGGAGCCATCGCGTACGCCGCCTGGTCACGCGATCTCGTGGTGTTCACGCACGGAACCGAGGGCATCGCGCCCGACGTGACGCGGGAGCTCGAGCGCGCGAAAGTTCGCATCGAGACGCGCACCATCGTCCGCTTTCACGGCGAGGGCGCGCTCACGGGCATCGAGGTCGAAGGCGGCGAGATCATCCCCCGGCGGGCGATGGTCTACGCGCCGCAGGCTCGTCCCAGCGATCTCGTGCTGATGATGGGGCTCGCGCTCGGGCCCGACGGATTCCTGCGCGTCGATCCGTCGACCCGCGAGACCAGCATGAAGGGCGTGCTCGCCGCCGGAGATCTCGCGGGAAGTGGGCTCAAGGCGCTCACGTCTGCAGCCGACGGGATGCACGCAGCCCAGGTCCTCGCGCACGCGCTCACGATGGAAGAGGTCTTCGGCGAGAGCCCGAAGGCCTGAAACTACCGAGGATCGCCGAACCCGGGGTAGGTTCCCCATCGTTCCATCCACTGGGAGCTTCGGGATGACGAAGAAGATGCTCGTTGGCTTGTTCGCGGCGGTCGCGCTGGTCGCCTGCGGAGGCGGTAGCGCCTCCAGTTCCTCGGACGGAACGACGGAGAGCGCGGCCTCCGGGACTCAGGGCACGGCGGCCCCTCACATCGAGTGCGGCTCCGGCAGCGGGCACCACGGCGGCGGCTGCTCCGACGACAGCTCGGGCGGCGAGACCGCGTCGACGGACGGCGCGACCGAAGGCGCCGCTCCGGACTCGTCCGCGCCGCCTCCGAGCTGATCGCCAGCAGGAGTGCTCGCGGCCGGTAGCGCTCGCTTCGAGCACGGCCGGTAGCGGGCTGCTACGCGAGCCGATTATTTCGTCAACCCGGGACGGGCTCTGCGCTCGCCTCGTGCTCCGCGGGAAGAAACTCGTGCGGGTTCGCCTCGAAGCGCTCCTGGCAGTGCGGGCAGCAGAAGTAGTACGTGCGCCCGTCGTGCTCCGAGTGCGGTGAGCTCTCCGTGATGGTGATCTCCTCGCCGCTCACGGTGCACGTGCTGCGATCACCGATCGTCGCTTCGCCCACGGGCACGAGCGCGCCGCTCGCAGTGACCTCGCCACCTCCGTGCTCGTGGTGCTCCTCGTGCGCGGTCGTCTCCGCGCTGGTGCCGCCACAAGCCGCGAGCGCGAGCCCGCCCACCACACAGAGCCACTGCATCGTCTTCATCCCGCGGGCCTAGCACGAAGAAGCGTTGCGCTCCCCTTGCGCCGCGGCCCCCGCGGTGCACTCCTCTCGGTCATGGCCGAGGACAAACGTGATGGCGGGGCGATCGACGACCTGCTCGGGCTGCTCGATCGCATCCCGTTCCTCGGGTCGGTGAAGCACGACCTCACGCAGCTTCGAAAGCTCCTCTACGACCGCCGCGCCGGCCGGGTGCTCGCGATCGGCGCGCCCGGGAGCGGCCGGACCACGCTCGTCACGGGTCTCTTCGGCGGCGACGGCGGCGAGATCGTGGCCCCGCCCGACCAGTGGGTCCGCATCGAGCATCGCGGACGCCACCTCGACTGGCTCGAGGTGGAGAGCGGCGCGCCAGGCGCGAGCCGGCTCCATGCGCTCTCTCGCGCGATCGACGAGACGGCGCCCGACTGTGTGATGTTCGTCGCACGCGCGGACCGGGTCGCCGCAGAGGCCGATGCCCTCGTGAAGGCGCACTCCGCGATCTCCACCTTGCTCGAAGCACGGAACCTCAAGCCGCCGATGTTCGCCGTGGTCGCGCAGGCCGACCGGCTCGTGGGCGAGGGCGCGCGCCCGCCGTACCCGGACGTCTCGGTGATCGATGGGGCCACGGGGACCTTGAAGAAGAAGCTCGACGAGGCCGGCGTGTCGTTGCCGCGCGCGATCCCGTGCTCGGCAGAGGGCCCCGCCGACGCACGCTGGAACCTGCGCGAGGTCGCCGACGA